>CAJARA010000075.1 GCA_903944295.1 uncultured Chloroflexota bacterium | reverse complement strand
GATCCAGTCATTCGTTATCCGCAGACCTCAGTGCGCGCATTTCCGCCCGGGGTTGCGGGCTCAATGAGCAACTATTTCTCGAAAGGCAGAGCTGTATCGAAAATCTATATCCACCCGCTGTATCAGAAAGCTAATGGATCATTTAATGCCGACATTGCGCTACTGCGACTCGCAGCACCAATGCCAAACTCTAAATCCATGGCGCTTGATGACGGACGCGCAGACATCGCTGTCGGTAGTGAGCTAAAGGCATTTGGGTGGGGCGTTACTGATCGCGCGGGCGAGATTGACGCTAAGGGAATTAATGCAGCTTCACTAATCGTCAACGGGACAGCATCAGACCCCAACTGTGGATATTGGGAAATTCAGTATGGCTCCTGGGCGCCATCGTTCCTTTGCACAACAGGCGGCGCAGACTCCGCGGTATGTTCTGGCGACTCCGGGGGTCCATTCGTAAAACACAGCGCGACTGGCGCCCCAGTTCTCGTTGGCATTACGTCGTATGGCTCGAGTGCTGACTATTGCGGAACGTCTGACGCTCCAACGATTGCAACTCGTATTGCGCCAATGCGATGGTGGATTGATGCAGTGATGAAACGCGAAAAGTCCCTAGTTGTTCCAACAGCAGCAGGAGCGTGGGCGTTTGTATCAAACAACTTCGCCTTTACCAACGGCGCCATTGAGCAGCGCAACACGGGGAACATCTTCGCTCTTGGCTGGCCAGAACCGGATGACTCAATCATCAACGTTGAACGCATCAGCGGGGCCAGCGGCTCACGTCTCAACGTGTCAACTCGGAGCAAGGCGGGAATGGTCTGGTGGCAAGACGAGGAGAACACGAACTGGATCAACGACGCAGCCATGCTTAAGGACGGTCGAGTTGCATGGGGGGAATCCTATTTGGGCTACTACGCCGACTTCCCTACGCTGAACGTAACGGCAGTTTCAAAGACTGCTGTATATCGTGATTGGGCTGGCTCGCCTCTCGCTGAAAAAGTATTGGGCGCTGACTGGGAGAACGGTTGGAATTGGATTGCTCCACGTCTAACGCCGCTCGCTTCGGGCGGAATCGTCGCAAGCTGGCTCTTGTACAACAGCTCTAGCGCCGTTGAGGACACGGTGGTTGCTGTGTTCAGATCTGACGGTTCACTTGATACGGCGTTCGGTAGCGGGGGTTGGGCACGTCTTGATTACTCGGGCGGGTCGTCCGGACTCACGTTGCTCGCGCAGACTGGAGAGCGAGAGTTCGTTCTAGCTGGTCAGATTGATGCTGAGTGCGCCGCGATCAAGATTCTCCCAAGTGGTCTTGCTGATGCATCGTTTGGCGACGGAGGAGTTCGGCGCTTCCGCAGCCCGGGCGCCAAGGACAGCGGCAGCACGTGTCGCATTTCAGAGATCGTCTCCGACGGGACGGGTGGAATCTACGCAGTGGGCTCAGACAACTATCTTGAAGTTAGTACTGGTGCGGTGGCCTACGCCACCCACATCACGTCGAGCGGAGCGATCGACGTAGCCTTTGGGACAGAGGGCTGGTGGACACTCAATACAACTGCAAATGACGAATTCATCGGGATCTGTAAATCAACATCAGGCAAGCTTGTGATCGGCGGTGTCGCCTCTGCGTCTTCGCTGCGCGGATACGGCAACGACCGCATCGGCGCGATGGCCGTGCTAACCATTCTTACGACCAGTGGCAAGCTCGCACCGCAGCTCGGCGGACGCCCATACATTGAGTTCAACCTTGGCGGTGAGCGAGATCGAATCGTTGCCGTCAGCTGCCTCTCCAAAGGCGGCGCTGTCCTCGTTGGTCGCACTACGGTTGCTGCGGACAGTGTTGACGATGCAGAGATGCACTCGATCTACATCAAGATCAACGTCAAGTAGCAAGCCGCGCTAGAGCTGAAGGAGTTTAAGAAATGAGAATGATTAAATCAGCATTCCTGTTGTGCTCTTTGCTTGCTACGCTCTTTAGTCCATTGCCAGCAAATGCGGCGGGTAATGATGAATCTGCCGTGACGACGTATACCGTCAACACTGAAGCTGGAACGGTAACTGTAGAGTCTGAGATCTTCATGCGAAACAACACACCGCCAAAAACTGAAACCTATTCTTGCCTTCAATACAGATCGGAGCCGTACCAATCCTATGAGTCGTACCAAACTTACGACTACCTCTATAGCATTTGGCACTCCGGCTATTGGTACTGGGGAAACTATTATCCCGGATGGTCTGAATCAGTTTATGGGTGGAGGACGCACTATCGCTATGTGACGCGCTATCGGCAGGTTTCATATTGGGACACTTGCAGTAAAACTACGCGATATTACGAAGGTAGTTTCGAGGGGTCGATACCGGCGAACGCGACAGGCGTCTCAGCTTCTGTAAATGGGTCTCGGTCCTCAGTCTCATACCTGCGCTCCAGCACCGCTGGCGGGCGTGCGATGCGGAACATTCGCGTGAACAGTGCTCGCCTTTGGTACGGGCAGACACGTACAGTAAAGCTTCGCTACACCCTTCCTGCTGGAAAGCCGCGGTCTGCCTCAGAGGTTCGTATCAACCCTGCCTTTTTCAGCTTCTGCGGACTAGGCTATGGGCGCACTGGCGGCACAGTGCGAGTTGTTGTCCCTATGGAGTACGCGGTAACTTCTCCAACGGGTTGGAATCAGTCCAAAACTCTTTATGGAACACAGCTTGAGTACAAAAATTCATCCAACATCTATGAGATCTTGCCATGTATCACCGGCACGAACATGGTTGCCTTTACCTCCCGCACGGTCAAAGCGCCGAGCGGAAAAGAAATTGCAATCAAGGCGTGGCCAGATGATCCGACGTGGCTCACAGAAGTAGAGAAGTTTGCGCTGCGACACGTGGATGGCCTTGAAGCAATCACGGGCCTTGCCCTCTTTGACACCACTGGGGCCATTGAGATCCATGAGGTTGCGACAACAGAGCTTGGGCCATTCTCTGGCTTGTACACGTCTGATACAGGTGTTATCTCTGTCTCGGAGCAGTATGACGAAGAGACTGTAGTTCACGAACTATCGCACGTCTGGTTCAACCAGAACCTACCGCGCTGGCTGGCAGAAGGTATCGCTCAGTGGGTTTCGAAGAGAGCTATCAATGGAGACATGACAGCACCCTTTGAGGCGCTTGAGGACCAGAACTGCTACATCTTTGATCCGGCACCCGTATTCAAAAATGATAAGGTGCGCCTCAGTGACTTTGGCGTTTCATCAATATCGACAGAAACCCCAGTGAAAGTCATTGCAGCGCAGTACATATTATCTTGCGGGACCATAGCTCTCTTTATGGACACCTTCTCTGATTCGGAGCGGCTGCGCTTTCTAGCGGCTGCTGCCATGGCGCCGAAGATGAGTGCGTTTGGCAGTGACATTACTGTTGAGGGCGGTAGCGAGCTTAGGAACGTGGCAGACCTGGTAGCGCTCTCACTCGACCCAGAACACTCAAGTGCAATTGACGCGTGGCTGACACCGATTAAGAAAGGTGCGCTCGTGGGACTTGATTCAGATGATTTGCTGGGTGGCGCCGGAAGGAAGGAAGCGCTCGCGGCGTTCAATACACTTCAGGCGAGACTACGCGCGATTGGCTGGGATGGAATAGATGCACCGCTTGGCATTCGTCGCGCACTTGCGCTAGGTGAATACTCTGATGTTTCAAGTTTACAGACGCTGAGTGAAGCTGTTCGGGAGCCGTTGACGTTCTTTACACGTGAAGAGATCCAAGGGAGTGCGATCAGGGAGCGCATCCGTAATCTCACCCAAGGCGATGCGCAGGGTCCCGCTGCTATTGAGCAGATCCGGCTGAGCGGCGTGTATCTGACTAGCGTGGGACGTGACTGGGCGGCTACAGCTACCCCGTTCAACCTCCTGGGAACCGCGCTTCTTGGCAACCCAGACTCGCTGCGAGAAGATGCCCTCGCGGCGCTGATGTCTGGTGACCTACTAGCACTAAGTGCTGCATCGATAGGTGCGGAGCGAGCCGCTAGCCTTTCAGGTTTAACAGGTCTTCTGATGTCCTTGTTGCTAACTCTTGTAGTTGTGTGGGTCGTCACGCGTAAGCGACAAGGCCTCTCAGTCGTTCCTTCGGCACTCGCTAAAATTCCGCACAAAGGTCGGGCTTACCCTGCGCAACTACAGCGGAACATTCATCAGGCTATGCGTGCATTGCGCCGAAGCGGCGCGAAGGTACGAAAGAAGCTAGATCGCTTCAGATAGCAATCAATCGCATAGAGATGTGGAGGAGGTACCCATGCGCGGATTTCTTTCGAAGCTCAAAGTCCGTTTTCTCGGCTTAAGGCGATGGCAGCAGACGCTGGTCGTCGTTGGAGTGCTGCTATTCATGTTCGCCCCAGTCGGAGCAAATCAAGGGGACGAAAGCGAGACTGGCGTTGTGCCAAGCCCAGTCGCCTCAATTGAGCCGACTCCTGCGCCTAGCAGCACGCCAGTGGCCACACCGCAACCGACCCCCGCTCCGAGCGCTTCAGCGCCAGCGGCTGACCGGTGCGTAGCGGTGAGCGCGAGGAAGCTAAAGAACATTGCAATCGGCCTGACCGTAAGTGGGGGCGGGACACTGACGAACGGATTTGCAGTCAAATCAAATGACTACGAAGAGGTTTGGTTCATCGCTGCACTCATTGATGGCCCAGGCATGGGTAAGGGCGCTGTAGGTATCTGGGCGTCCAACCGGCTAGAGGCAAACGACGGGTTGATTTTCGCAATTGATGGCTTTGCCGATGAATTTACAGATTGGGGACTTGGCTCAGCTACGGATGCAAACATCGCTCAAAGTGATGACGGCGCTCAAGAGGCTGCCCAGTGCGCAGGTAAGCCATAGGTGTCATCTACCGCTCAGGTCCAACAGGTCGCCGAATCCCTCCTCAACAACCCAGCCGTACGCGTTGAGCTCGCCACAAAGCTCGCCAAGCAGTACTACGGCCGCTATGCACAGCGTCGTGGCTCCATGGTGGTGGACGTTGTGGCGAGCGCGTGGCGCAACTACGATCGCGTGGAGAAGCACATCGTGCCGGCGTTTGAGAAGAGCGTGCGCACACCAGACCTGAAGTCGCTTGCCAAGGGGATCCCCAACATCCCTGGACTTCGTGGCGGTGAAGCGGTGGCCATGCAAGAGGCAGCCGCAGGGCTGCTGCGATTCGCCAAGGAGAAGCGACCCGCCACGCTCAACGACGACGAGAAGATCGTGAAGGCGTGGGCCAAGTACGCCGAACCGTTCCGCTTTACGACGAAGAGTGAACCGTATGTTGGATCAGTAAAGAAGATCGGCCCCGCACTCTTTGCGTACCTGCGCATGCGCGCCGGTGCCGATGCGATCAAGGCCGATGTCTGGGTTGCGCGCGTCCTAGAAGAGCACGGTGCAACGTTTAAGAAGGCGACGGATGTGATTGAGGTGACGCGATACGCGGAGGCGGTCGCCGAAGCGATGGGCGTCTCGCGCCTCGTCCTTGATCAGATGCTCTGGCGTGGCGAATGGAAGATCACGCAACACGCGCTCGACGAGCTGGAGAAGACCGCCGCCTGGAAGAAGTTCGCTGGTCCTTACAGCCGCTTCCTCGATCGCAGGGCACGCCCCGCAGACATCTACGGCCCGAACGGAGCACTTGATGGCTGGGGGATGACCTTCAAGCACCCAGGCGAACTCTGGGAAGTCCTCGCCCGCAACATGGGTGGCGGCATGCCGCCAGCAGTGCCGAAAACGTTGGTGGAACTCTGCGGTCCGCGTGTGGAGTCGATGCCATATCCACATGGTCGTGAAAAAGTGCTTAAGTAGAAGGATCAATGATGAGTGAGTTACCTGAGCGCATCGTGTATGGGATTGTGGACGGAACTCCGCGCCTCATGGACCGCGACACGGCTGAATACCTTGCGGCTCTCTTTGCAGTAAAAACCTGGAGAGAGATCAGGCGTGCACTTCCTGAGATTGCAGCAGAGATTGAAGCGTCTGAATATACCGATCTTGGTGAGGATGCCCCTGCTGATGAGGATGAATTTGATTGGACAATCATGCGAGGAGCTGAAGACGGCGATGCCCCGGTGTGGCCAGCACAAGAGCTGCTCACATGGATTCCAGAAGATTTAATGCATTTAATTGATGTCATGGACTCCGTCTTTAACGGCGAGTTTGCGGAGATTTCGGAGAGCAAACTAGAACTGTTGGCTGAGGCATTGAGAAGTCGCGGGATCGAAGTCGTGCGCGATGATGCGCTGATTGCCAAAGCAGAACGACTTTAGGCTCGAGCAGAACCTTGAATTTGCGTGAAAAGATGAGTGAATCAACCGAGCAAATCAGGCACTCCTTCTACCAGCGCCACCTCCTTGCAGAGGCGCTCTGCGGCCATTCGCTGTGGCGTGACATTCAGCATGCAGCGGGTGAGCTGCCAGGGCCAATTGTCTTCAAGGACGAGCTGCGTGCACTGAGGTCGCAGCTTGGCAAGAGCCATGAAGACCAGTGGATTGAACGGCTTGTGGCGCTTGGCGTGCAGGTGGTGGAAATCGGCCAGACGGGCAGCGACGAGGAGCGTGAGGCACGCACGCTTGCGGCAATAAAACAGAGCGCCGAAGCTGTTCACGGTGGCCGCATCAGTCATGGGCGATGGAACGGCGAACCGGACTTGTTGATTCGCAGTGACGTAATCCGACGCCTGACAGGGCACGCTACGGCAAGCACCTCCACTCCACAGCCAACATCAATCGGCGCGCATCGGTACGAAGCGGCCGACGTGAAGTTGAGCGGTGAGCTTGCAGTGACTGCGCTTCTGCAAGTTGCTCTCTACGCAGAGCTGATCGACGCGATTCAGGGGATCGCGGTGACGGATCGTCGCGAACATCAGATGCACTTCTTCCTCGGTTCAGCGAAAGAGGAGGCACACGCCTCAACGATGAGCCCAGAGCTGAAGGGCCTGCGGAGTCTTTCCGCGGCATCCTTTGGTGCGTACACGCGTAGGCACATGCAGCGCGTTGAGGCAGCATGGGACGCAAACGGCGATCAGCTGCCGCAAGAACCTGAACCGGTGAAATACTGTGATCGATGTTCTTGGGAGCGCAACTGTGATGCGGTGTGGCGCGACAAGCGTGACCTCGTTCTCGTCTCCGGGTTGAGAAAGGACGAACGCCGAGCGTTGCGCGCCACAGGGATCAGCACCGTGGGCGAGCTCGCGGTAGCAGGGGATTCGGCAGAGCGAGCAATCCCAGTGAAAGATCGGCGCGAACACCTAATGCGTCAGGCCGATCTCCAGGAGAAGAGCCTTGATCTTCCTGAACCGCTGAGCG
This sequence comes from uncultured Chloroflexota bacterium, assembly GCA_903944295.1. GTDB lineage: Bacteria > Chloroflexota > Limnocylindria > Limnocylindrales > Limnocylindraceae > Limnocylindrus. The sequence goes on along the minus strand of CAJARA010000075.1, from coordinate 19,232 downwards.
AGCTACGTCCACCAACACGCGGCATCTTTGAACGTGAAGAGGTGCGACGTGGTTTCGCGGCGCTGCCGTCACCCGCCGCACTCAACATTTACATGGACTTTGAGCGATACGACTTCAACGAGCGAGAAGAGGGTGGCCTTGAGACCAAGACCGTCCTCACGGGATTTGTGGTGAACGGTCCTAACCTTGTGGCGGCATCTGGGAGTTACGCGCACTCACTTGCGGAGACACCGAGCGAAGAAGAGCGTCTCTTCGTGGACTTCGTCGAACAGCTCTCCATTACTATCGCAATCGCAGAGAGCGACGGCACGGTCGAGGTTGGCGCAGAGGTGCCCGTCTTCCACTTCAGCCCATTCGAACCATCCACGTTCAGGCGGCTTGTGGATGAGTATGGGATCGGCCAAGAGGTTTACGACCGGTTGCGCTGGGTTGACCTGCGCGACATCACCGTACGCGTAGCAACCATCGGCGTGGAGCGCTATTCGTTAAAGGAGCTCGAGCAGATCACAAAGTTCACGCGCACCATTCCGCTCAAAGAGGTCAAGCTCCCCGCGATCGCCTATTTCAAGTACCTGGTAGCAGAGAATCCGGAAGAGAAGCAGTCCAACCTGGACACCCTGCGTGGGTATAACGAAGATGACTGCCGATCGCTGATTGCCCTGCACGCCTGGCTCGAATCCATTCGTGCCGCGTACGGCGAGCAGTTCCCTGACACTGAGTGGGGGCCACTCCCTTCACCGCGCAAAGAGAAGAAGAACACCGAGAAGGCGCTGAAGATGCAGGCGGAGTATGCAGCCCTTCAGCTGCGTCTGAAGGCTGCCGAAGCGGCGCACCGCGAACGCATTAACGTCTGCGAGAGCGAAGAGGACGCCGCCGGCGCTGAATGGCACCGCTGGTGCGCCGATCTGGCCGGATTCTACGCCCGTGAGCGCGTCGCATCCTTCATGGACAAGATGCACACGTATCAGGCACCTGGCCACTCACTCCATGATGAACCGAAAGCGATCGGTCACCTGAAGAGGGAAGACGACGGCTCGTATTCGTTCCCGCCGCAACTCGTGACACTCGAGCCGGACGACAAGGTGGAGGCGATCGTCGGCGCAGAAATCATCGAGGGAGCAATTACCACGCTCGATCTTGCATCTTGCAAGGTCTGGGTTAACTGGGGCGAATACAGCCCGAAGGAGCACCCCACCAGCATCATTGAGGGCGATACCTTCTACGGCACCGGACCTGAAGAGGCGATGGCTGACTTCAGCGAGGCGGCGTTGTTGGGACCTGATGCTGTACCGCTTGTCACACGCCAGCTCCTCTACAGAGTTTCACCCACGTGCCTTGCAGTGATTGATGCTGCGATGCCAGGATCCGACCGTGGCCTAGAAGCTGCGAAGCAGATCCAAGCAGGCGACGTCTTGGTCGTCCAGGGTCCTCCAGGCACAGGGAAGTCGTATCTTGGCGGGCGCATCATCAGCGCGCTCGTTCAGCGCGGAGATTCTGTTGCGGTGACAACACAGTCGCATGCGGCGTACCAGATTCCAATCCGCGAAGCAGGGGTTGCCGTGCAACAGGTGCGCATTGCCCAGAGGGGGAGCCCGATTTGGAAGCAGGTGTCTGGTGAGAAACTTGGTGACTGGATCCGCGACCAGAGTGGTGCGGTTAGCGGCGGGACGCGGTACACGTTCTCGCATGTCGCTGTTGCAGATGCATTTGACGTGTTGATCGTTGACGAAGCTGGTCAGTACTCCATGGCTGATCTTATAGGGATCTCGCGCTGTGCAAAGAAGATCATCTTGCTCGGCGATCCGCAGCAGCTGCCAATGGTGACTCAGGGCCACCACCCTCCAGGTCCGTCAGGCATCTCGACCATGGCGCACTGGCTCGGCGATGACGTGCAGACGGTGCAGCCGGCAGATGGCGTCTTCCTGGAGCGCACCTACCGTCTGCACCCCGGGATCGCCGACTTTATCGGCGACACCTTCTACGAAGGTCGGCTCACTGCTGCGCTACCTGAACAGGAACGACAAGCGATTACGCTCGATGGCGAGAGTGCTCCGCTCGGACCGCTGCTCTACCTCAACGTGGATCACAACCACGAAGGTGCGTGGTCCTTAGAGGAAGCCGAACGCATCGCCGAGTTCGTACACACGCTTGTGACTCGCGGCACCATCACGCACCGTGACGGATCCACAACCCGCTTCTCGTCTGCCGCGCAGGAAGTCGACGAAGATCCGCTCCTTGCCTCAGATCCGGACATCTTAATCATCGCTCCGTACAGCGCTCAAGTGGAGCGAATTGAGTACGCCCTTGGTGAGCGAATGAACCGTGCGGATGGCGTAGACCTTCGCCCATACGTCCGCATCCAGACCGTAGACAAGGCGCAGGGTGATCAGGCACACGTGGTCATCTACTCAATGACCCGCGCATCGGTCCAAGGCGCACGCCACGGTGCGGACTTTGTCCTCTCCGCTAACCGCTTCAACGTGGCGGTCTCCCGAGCCCGTGCCCTGGCCGTAGTCGTTGCCTCCCCCAAGCTCCTTGACGAAGTCCCCTCCAGCCTTAAGCACGTAAGGTCCCTAAACCCGTTTGCGGCGTTTTTGGAGCGGGAAAAACAATAAGTCAGGCCACCACGGCCGTGGCACGCGTGCTCATGCGTGCCATGTAACTGACACAGTCCTGAAGTAACGTCAGGCTCTACCATCAGCCCCGTACGGGGCGAGTACCGGTTTGGGGTCCAGGAGAGGAGGGGGCAATGAGCCGAAGGTTCTGCAGGGTTATTCCTGGCAAGAGCTATGCCCACTTCGCTGAGGCGAAAGTCGGCGGCTTCATTGGCACCGACTTCAACCTCCAGGTGGACCTTTCAGGGCGCCTGCCTGATAAGTGGACCGACTTCAACATGGACCTCCGCCCGGCCTTCCTTGAGGCGAACCCAGGTAAGAGCCGAGTCAGCGCGGGCATGGCGCTGGGATCAATCTGGACGCTCTCAAAATGGATGCGGCCTGGAGACGTTGTGCTCGTTCCAGACGGCACAGGCCTCTATCTTGCGGGAGAGATTGAAGGCGAATACTTCTACCTTCCAGCTGGACCGATGCCTCATCGCCGTGTAGTGCGTTGGTATGACCGTGCTCTATCCAAGGAATCAATGTCGGAACCGCTTCAAGCCACCGTGGGTTCCAGGACTACTACGTGCGACCTCACTAGGTACGCCGACGAAATTGAAGCACTCATTGCCGGAAGCACTCCAACACCCGGAGATTTTCCAAGTACACAGCGAACCACCATCCGCGCCTCTGATCCAACCATCGAAGACCCGAGCGCCTTCGCGCTCGAGAAGCATTTGGAAGACTTCCTCATTGTTAACTGGAGCAAGACTCCGCTTGGCGCAGACTACGAGATCTTTAGTGAAGACGGCACGCTCGTTGGACAGCAGTACAGCACCGACACAGGCCCAATTGACATCCTTGCCATCAGCAAAGATCGCAAGAAGCTTCTCGTTGTTGAGCTGAAGAAGGGGCGTGCGAGCGATGCAGTTGTTGGCCAGATCCTTAGGTACATGGGTTACGTCAAAGATCAGGTAGCCGAAGAGGGTCAACTCGTTGAAGGCGTCATCATTGCCCTAGAAGATGATCAGCGACTTAAGCGTGCACTTTCTCTTGTGCCAAGCGTAACGTTCTATCGTTACGAAGTGAACTTTGCGCTGAAGAAGAGCGAAGCGTAATGAGCGCAGAATTCTTCGAACAACCGATCCTGAACTCTCCCTATGAGGAACCGAAACGGCACTGGGCGCTAACTTCCGACGGCCAACCAACCCAGCTCATCAATGAAGAGAGGCGACCGGCCGACTTCGTTACGCCGATTCCTAAGCCGCGCAAAACAAGCAAAAAGAAGGGACAGGCCGAAGGACAGACCGCCGCCGTGCTTGACGAAGGTACTGGGCTTACAACAGCAGATCAGCAATACGGGAAGTCCGCTGAGTTGATTCGCGCAGTTCGCCAAGAAGTTGGAGAGTGGCGCCAACTCGGCAAGAGTCTTTGGGGTGTAACTCCAGAGACAGCACGCTTACTTGAGTATTGGCGTTCAGGCGACTTTGCAAACGAGCGCCCATTCTTCTGCCAAGTGGAAGCCGCGGAGACTGCGATCTGGCTTGCAGAGGTTGCGCCTAACAACGTTCGCGGCAAAGCAATTCTTTCGCAGCTTAAGGCGGCCAATGACGAGGCCAATCCAGAGCTGTTCCGCATTGCGCTAAAGCTTGCGACAGGCGCTGGTAAGACCACAATCATGGCGATGCTCATTGCTTGGCAGACAGTGAATGCAGTACGACATCCAAACTCCAAGGCGTTCACCACCGGCTTCCTGATCGTAACCCCAGGCATCACGATTAAAGACCGACTCCGTGTCCTACGCCCGAACGACCCAGACAACTACTACAAGACGCGCCAGCTCGTCCCGATGGAGATGTACGAAGATCTCAACAAGGCGAAGATCGTGATCACCAACTACCACGCCTTCAAGCGCCGCGAGGTATTCGAGATCTCAAAGGGTGGACGAGAGTTCCTGCGCGGGCGTACTGGAGACGACATCATCACAACAGAGAGTGAAGGTCAGATGCTGCAGCGCGTTGTTCCTGAGCTACTGCGCATGAAGAACGTGATGGTCATTAATGACGAGGCACATCACTGCTATCGAGAAAAACCCGTCACAGAAGATGAGGATCCGGATGGCGACCTGAAGGGCGAGGACAGAAAAGAGGCCGAGCGCAACGCTGAGGCCGCTCGCCTTTGGATCAATGGCCTGGAAGCGCTGAATCGTAAAGTAGGTGTGAGAAACGTCCTTGATCTCTCGGCTACGCCGTTCTTCCTCAGTGGATCCGGCTACGTAGAAGGGACCCTCTTCCCATGGGTGGCAAGCGACTTCTCTCTCATGGACGCGATTGAGTGTGGGATCGTCAAGCTCCCACGCGTACCGATCGGTGACAACGTTGCCGCCGAAGAAGGCCCGATCTTCAGAAACATCTGGGCGCACGTTGGCAAGGAACTACCGAAGAAGGGCCGCATCACTGCGGGCGAATACGACCCACTGAAGCTACCCGTCAAGTTGCAAAACGCGATTGAGGTTCTTTACGGGAACTATGAAAAGACGTTCAAGCTATGGGAAGAGAGCAAGATCGGCGTACCACCGGCGTTCATCATTGTCTGCCAAAACACATCCATCTCTAAGCTCGTGTACGACTACGTTTCAGGATTTGAGCGCACAACTGAAGACGGAGCCACGATCCTCGAGAACGGGCGTTGCAAGCTGTTCCGCAACTTTGATGACAACGGCAACCCACTTGCGCACATGAACACGCTACTCATTGACTCGCAAGAGATTGAATCCGGCGAAGCGATTGATCCGAGCTTCCGGAAGCTTCTTGCTCCTGAGATCGAAAGATTCCGACGTGAGCGCGTAGAGCGCACGGGGCGTCAAGAGAGCGTTGACGAAATCAAGGATGAAGAGGTCTTGCGTGAGGTAATGAACACGGTGGGTAAGGCGGGCCAGCTTGGTGCGAATATCCGTTGTGTCGTATCTGTCTCCATGCTCACAGAGGGCTGGGATGCCAACAACGTCACACACGTGCTTGGCGTACGGGCGTTTGGCACGCAACTCCTTTGCGAGCAGGTGATTGGACGCGCGCTGCGCCGTCAGTCCTATGACCTCAACGAAGAGGGCTTGTTCAACGTGGAGTACGCCAACGTATTTGGCATTCCGTTTGATTTTGCCGCACAGGCAGTCAACGCCAAGCCGCAGACTCCGCGTCAGACGATTCAAGTGAAAGCCATGCGTCCAGAACGCGACACGCTAGAGATCAAGTTCCCATGCGTCGTTGGCTACAAGGTGGATCTTCCAAACGATCGCTTGACCGCGAACTTCAACGAAGACTCCAAACTCGTCCTCAGCCCAGATCTAGTGGGACCGGCGTCCACGGATGTCTCTGGGATCATTGGAAAGAAGGAGACGTTTGACCTTGCGCATCTGAAGGACACTCGCCGCTCGACAGTTCTTTACCACCTCACGCAGCACCTTATCTACAATCATTGGCGTGGAGCCGGTGAAGACCCAGCACTCAACCTCTTCGGTGAGATAAAGCGCCTCACCACTGAGTGGCTCGACAAGTACCTCGTCTGCACTGGCGGCACTTACGAAGCGCAGCTCATGTACAAACAGCTCGCTGATATGGCCTGTCAACGCATTGCAGCAGCAATTGTTCGCAGCACCGCTAGCGCAGAGCGCCCGGTGACGGTGCTGCTGGATTCATACAACCCAGAAGGTACGAGCGCAAATGTGCGTTTCACATCGTCAAAGAGCTATCACGTTACCGACCCTAAGAAGGCGCAACTGAATTACCACGTCCTTGACAGCAACTGGGAGGGCGCCTTCTGTCGCGTGGCGGAGGCGCATCAAAACGTCATCTCCTACGTGAAGAACCAAAACATGGGCTTTGAGGTGCCGTACCGGCACATGGACGAAAACCGACGGTACATCCCAGACTTCATCCTGTTGGTGGACGACGGGCACGGTCCTGCGGATCCGCTGCACCTGGTAGTTGAGGTCAAAGGCTTCCGCGGGGAGGATGTTAAGGACAAGCAGACGTTCATAGAGACGTACTGGATCCCGGGCGTCAACCATCTGAAGGAGTACGGACGTTGGGCCTTTGTGGAGCTCAAGGAGATCTACGCGCTAGAGGATGATTTCGACGCCAAGGTGCAATCCGCCTTTGATGTGGCCGTAAGCACGCCTAAGATAAATTAGGAAGACAGGGAGGGAACGTGGCAAAAGAGAAGCAGCCGAAGCAGGTCGAAGCCTTCAAGCACACTGAAGACAAGCGCAAGAACAACCCAACTGCCGAAGCGCAGTCGCTAATCAGCACCGCCGATGCCGCGCCTAAGGTTCTTCGCTACCCACGAAACGTTGACCTTGACCCTCAGTTTATCTGGCGTGGCAAAGACGCTCAAGATGCCGTTGATCTGGCCGTGCAGCACTCCCCGCTCTATATCCAGGAGAAGGTCCACCCGAAGGTGCTCATTGAGGACCTGCTTGCGCAGACCAAAGCGGGGAAACCGTCCTCAAGCGAGCAACTCGACCTCTTTTCAGATTTCAATGGCGTACCAGATGGCGCCGACAAGACCGAGTTCTATCAGCATGATCAGAACTGGACGAACCGGATGATCCTCGGCGACTCCCTAAATGTTATGACGAGCCTTGCTGAACGCGATGGATTACGCGGAAAAGTACAAGCAATCTACCTTGACCCGCCCTACGGCATCAAGTTCAATAGCAACTTTCAGTGGTCCACCACGAGCCGCGACGTAAAGGATGGCAGCGCTGATCACATCACACGCGAGCCCGAGCAAGTCAAAGCTTTCCGCGACACCTGGCGCGACGGTATTCATAGCTACCTTACCTACTTACGAGATCGACTGACCGTCGCGCGCGATCTACTTACAGACTCTGGATCTATATTTGTTCAGATCGGCGATGAGAATGTTCACCGCGTACGAGCAGTCTTGGATGAAGTGTTTGGTGCGGACAATTTTTGCAAGATTATTCCATTTCAAAAAACAAGTGGTCAAGAATCAAATTTGATTGCGACTACGCTTGACTACATTATCTGGTATTCAAAAGAGCTGCCGTTGACAAAGTATAGGCAACTGTATCAACCACGAGAAGCAGGAGAGAAATCCCTAGAACGATATGATCAAATTCTTTTTGCTGATGGTCGATCCAGGAGGCTAAAAAGGGAAGAAACACAATTTGGCGGGCTTCCAAATCGATCTAAACGCTATCAGCTTTCAGCATTGTATTCAGACGGCGCTTCACAATCTGATCAAGTGATTACGTTTGAAGGAAAGGTTTACGAGCCAAGGGCTGGTACGCATTGGAAGACCCACATTGCTGGAATGAAAATGCTAATGCTTGCTGGCAGAATTGAAAGAATGGGAACGGTGTTGCGCTACCGGAGATTTGCTGATGATTTTCCAGTGATTCCGTTGACCGATCGGTGGGACTCTGTTCAGCTCGGTACAGCGAGGAGTTACGTTGTAGAAACTTCCCCAAAGGTGATAGAACGTTGTCTCTTGATGGCGACAGACCCTGGCGATCTTGTGCTTGATCCGACTTGTGGTTCAGGGACCACTGCAACTGTGGCTGAGCAATGGGGAAGACGGTGGATCACAATTGATACCTCACGGGTAGCGCTTGCGCTAGCACGCGCTCGTGTCATGGGAGCGCGCTATCCGTACTATCTCCTCTCTGACTCGCGCGACGGTCAACTGAAAGAAGCGGAGGTCTCACGTATCGCGTTAAGCTCGCAGGCTACCCATGGAAATATTCGCCAAGGGTTTGTATACGAACGTGTGCCGCACATCACCCTCAAGGCGATCGCGAATAATTCTGAGGTTGAGCTAATGTGGCGAAACTCAGATGCCAAGATTATGACGATTGTAGTTAGCTTGAACAGATTGCTCAACAAGGTGTGGGAGCCCTGGGAGATCCCCCAGGAGTCCGATGATTCATGGTCCGCGGAGATCAAGCGACTGCATTCTGATTTTTGGGCGGCTTGCATCGTGCGCCAGGAGGAAATTGACAAGTCTATTGCCGCCAAAGCCGAGTACGAATATCTTTATGACAAGCCGTACGAAGACAACAAGAAAGTGCGCGTAGCGGGGCCGTTCACGGTGGAGAGCCTGTCGCCACATCGTTCGATGATCGTTGATGTAGACGGCGGGCTTGTGGATCCGCTTAACTCTGCAGGCGAGACAGAGCTAGGTAAGCGATTTACGAGCATGATCCTGGAGAACTTAAAGGCTGCGGGAGTACAGCAGGCGGACAAGAGTCGCAAGATTGACTTCACTTCGGTTGTGCCGTGGTCTGGGAAGATGGTCTGTGCTGAAGGGCGCTACATGGATGAGACTGGCGAACGTCGTGCCGCAATCTTCGTGGGCCCTGAGTTCGGAACCGTGCTCAGGGCGGACCTTGTGGAAGCGGCGCGTGAGGCGAGCGACGGTGGCTTCCACGTACTTATTGCCTGTGCGTTCAACTACGAGGCCCACGCTACGGAGTTCGACAAGCTGGGCGCAATCCCCGTTCTGAAAGCGCGCATGAATGCCGATCTCCACATGGGGAGCGAGCTCAAGGAGACGAGCAAGGCGAACCTCTTCGTAGTATTCGGCGAGCCGGACATTGAACTGCAAGAGCAGAAAGATGGGCGGTTGCGCGTCGAAGTTAAGGGTGTTGACGTCTTCAAGCCGCAAACAGGCGAAGTCGTCAGTGAAGGACCCGACGGGATCGCCTGCTGGTTCATCGACACGGACTACAACGAAGAGAGCTTCTTCGTACGGCACGCATACTTCCTCGGCGCTGACGATCCATACGACTCACTCAAGCGCACACTCAAGGCTGAGATCAACGAAGAGGCGTGGGAAAGCCTTCACAGTGCGGTCTCCCGGCCCTTTGATAAGCCGAAGAGCGGCAGGATTGCGGTGAAGGTGATCAACCATCTCGGCGACGAAGTGATGAAGGTCTACAAGACGTCGTAATGGAGTTCCGCATCGCCGACACCTTCGTTGACAGCCTCGCTCGTCTAACGGGCGATGAACAGAAGGCGGCAAAAAACGCCGCCTTTGATCTGCAGATGAACCCTGCGCATCCAGGCTTGAAGTTCCACAAGCTTGAGAAGGCGTACGACAAGAATCTCTGGTCGATTCGCGTCAACGACGGCATCCGCATCATCGTCCACAAGACTGCGGGCAGCTTCATGCTCTGCTATGTCGATCATCACAACCCTGCGTATGCATGGGCTGAACGCCGCCGCCTTCTCACGCACCCGAAGACCGGCGCCGCACAATTCGTTGAAGTGCAAGAGCGCATCGAAGAGGTCGTAATCCCTGTATACGTGCACGAAGAGCGCCCTGCGCCACCAAAGAGGAAGCCACTATCTGGGCGAACTTCCAATGAACTCCTCAACTATGGAGTCCCAGAAGAGTGGACGGAACGACTGCTTGCCGCAGATGACGATCAGCTCCTTGCTCTCTCTGAGCATCTCCCTGCAGAAGCGGCAGAGGCAGTACTTGAGCTTGCAACCGGCGGAACTCCTGTAGTTCCAACACCGGTTGTTGTCGCAGACCCATTCGATCACCCAGATGCCCAGCGAAGATTCCGCGTCGTCACAAATGTAGAAGAGCTGCAATCTGCTCTCGACTTCCCGTGGGAGAAATGGATTGTCTATCTACATCCTGACCAGCGGCAGTTTGTTGAACGTACGTTCAACGGCCCTGCGCGTGTGACGGGCTCAGCTGGAACAGGCAAGACCGTAGTTGCCTTGCACCGAGCAGCGTTCTTGGTGCGTAGTAATCCAGAGGCGAGAATTCTTCTTACAACGTTCTCTGACACGCTTGCGGCAGCACTACGCACAAAGCTCCAGCGGCTAATCAGCTCTGAGCCACGCTTGGGCGAGCGAATTGACGTGGAAGCGCTTGATACTGCAGTCCAGCGCATCTACGCGTCGCAAGGCGGAACTGCTGTTATCGCAGGTGATGCTGAGACCCGCTCTCTACTAGAGGCCGCCACAAAGGCGGTGGGAGACCACAAGTTCTCAAACTCATTTATCTGGGCCGAGTGGAGCCAGATTGTTGACGCTTGGCAACTCACGACGTGGGAGGCGTATCGCGATGTGCCACGCCTCGGACGCAAGTCCCGTCTTGCCGAACCGCAGCGAGCCACGCTCTGGAAGATCTTCTCTGCAGTGCTTGAGCAACTCACGAGTGCGAAGAAGACAACGCAGGCGGGCATCTACTCAAGCCTCATCGCGAGTCTCGCAGCCGGTGGAACCTGCCCCTACCAGCACATCGTGGTGGACGAAGCGCAGGACATTTCCGTAATGGCCTTGCGGTACCTCGCCGCCGCAGCAGGCGCCACGCCGAACGGGCTCTTCTTTGCTGGTGACTCTGGCCAGCGAATCTTCCAGCTGCCGTTCTCGTGGAAGGCGCAGGGCGTAGAGGTCCGCGGCCGCTCAAAGAACTTGCGTGTCAACTACCGCACCTCGCACCAGATTCGCGGCCATGCGGACCGCCTTCTTGATGCTGAGGTCACAGATGTAGACGGCAATGTGGAAACGAGAAAGGGCACTGTTTCAGTGTTCAACGGTCCCGACCCGCTCATCCTTGTTGCGGTAGATCAGGCACAAGAATCGAGCTTTGTGGAGCTATGGGTCAAAGATCGCCTGAATGCCGGCTACGCGCTTCACGAGCTCGGAGTCTTCGTTCGCTCTGACGCACAGATCTCTCGCGTCACCGAGACTCTTGAGCGTGCGGGTTTCGCCTACAGAGTGCTTGACCGGAAGGTGACCACGGTCTCAAGCCATGTTTCCGTAGCGACCATGCACCTAGCAAAAGGCCTTGAATTTCGTGGAGTCGTGGTGATGGCATGCGACGACGAAATCATCCCGCTCCAAGAGCGCCTACAGGAGGTAGGCGACGACGCAGATCTCAAGTTCACTTATGAAACTGAGCGGCACTTGCTCTACGTCGCCTGCACACGAGCTCGAGACGAACTCCTTGTTACGGCCGTGGCGCCGGAGTCTGAGTTCTTAGTTGATATTCAGCGAAAATGAGCGCTCGTCGCTAAACCTGAGTCATAGCAAGGACTAGAATTACACCGAGGATTGCGAGAGCAATCATGGTACGCACCCAATTCTTGTGGGTCTCTGTTAAAAGGTCCTTACTCGTCTGACTAAATGTTTTCAGAACCTCTTTGGAATTCTTCTCGACACTGGAGAGTGATTGCTGGGTTTGTTCAAGCGCTTCCACAGTTCTCTTAAGACTCTCTACGAGCCCTTTCATTTCTTGGCGCCCAAGGACAAGCTGACTCTTTGCTTCAGAAATGTTCTTTACGTCTTTCGTTGCCGCAGCTAGCGTCTTAACAGCCTCAGCAAGATCGCTCTCAAGCTGTTGATTTACACCTGCTTTTTCTACCACTTTCTTTCTCCTATTCTGCGAACGAATTCAGTTCGCTTAGCAATGCGTGAGCCTTCGTCGCAATTCTATACGTTTCACCTGGCCCGCCTTCGGCCTCCGCGGCAGCAGGTAGATCGACAGGCGCGGGCCGAGTCAGGCTGTATTTTCTGATCCAGCCAGTAAGTGCTCCCGAGGCAACTCCTGCACCGCGCAGCTCTGCTGTTGTGGAGAGAGCGGCAACTTCGCTCGCTAGCTGCTCTTCAAGGCCCCGCCAGCGGTCAAGAGCGCTCACGAATTCATCCGCTGCGTAGTCGGCATCAGTGTCTGGGGCAGTCCATTCGGCGAGTGCGCGGAACGCGCGGAACGCCGGAGCCTCAACTGCTGGGCCTTGGAGCATGAAGATTGCTTCTCCTCGCCATTTAGATCGTGAACCGCGAGGGAGCTCGCGCACAGTTTTTGCTAAGCCTGCGGGAGTCGCGTCATCACCCACCAGTGAGACTAGGTATTCTGCAAGGCGCTCGCGTACTTCACCGCCGTCCATGTATTCAGCCAAATCGGTAGCCATCCGATCTGCAGGTCCAATAGCAATGCGAATAAGTTCCGCGAGCCCTCTAATCCGATCAGGCAAGATTACGGCGTATAGTGCCGCAATCAGCTCTCGGACTGCCATTCGAATGGCGAGTTTCACATCTGCGGGAAACTTACCGACAATTTCCTGGTTTTCTCGATGCCGGCCGATATTGAGTCGATCGAGTGCGTCAAGCGTGCAATTCTGAATATGCGAAACGTCGTAGCTAGCGAAGTCAATGGTGTAAGTCTCAGTGGAGCCAAACCCTTCCTTAGAGTAATCAGCAACAAGTCCTATTTCAACGAGTCGGAACAACGTAACTTCAACAAATTGTCGGATTCTCCCACCATCTTTCCAAAGTGTCGCTACGCCGCTGTCCTTTTGATTGCGCATTGCAACTGTGACAAACTCATTTAGCTCCATCGGATCAAATGAGTAAACCGCGCCACTTAACCCAGGATGGGCTGATTCCAAAAGAGATTCCAGCACGCTTTCAGCAATAGCATTCTCATCGCGTTCTCCTGGACGATTCGAATGCAGGAAGAAGAGAATGGTCTCCAGGTCACTCTTAAGTTCTTTCTCATTTACGTCTAGCTGCGCAGCTAGTTTTCTCCGTTCGTCAGACGTTAAGTTCGGATTCAAGATGCTCTTCATTAAGGCACTATCAACATCTGGAATGTTTCCGCTCAGAACACCGATGGACGGGCGTCCGTCTCGGCCCGCGCGTCCAGCCTCTTGCACGAACTGCTCAATTGAAGAAGGGAGCGATGCATGCACAGTCACGCGAATGTTTGGCTTGTCGATGCCCATGCCAAACGCTTTTGTGCTCACCATGATGTTTGCATCGTTCGCCATGAAACGTTGTGCTTGCTCCTCTAGGTCATCACCAGCATCGGACGTGTCTCCTCCGTAGAAAATAGCGACAGGATCATAATCACTACTAGGAGGCAGTTCAGCTTTAATTGATTCACGGATTGCGGGCACGCTCATGGGGCTCGAAGTTGATTTCGTTTGCGCGAATACAATTGCCGAAGGTGCGTTTGCATCGCTTGCTTCGTGAGGCTTCGCCCATTCCGATTGCTCAATGCCTAGAAGCTCGCCCGCGCGCAGTAAGCTTCTCGCCGCACGCTTTCGTCTTTGCACCGCTGGCTCTGGGCCTTGTTTGATCCAATTATGAAACGTTAGTTCCTTCCTGCGAGTTGAGCCAGATGTAAGAATGTCGCTTTCTTGAATTCCAAGATCTCGAAGCATTGCGAGCCTAACCGCAGGCGAGGCTGTTGCCGTAAGGGCAATAAGCGGTGTGACCTTGTCACCCGCGTCGTGGCTCGAAAGGTTTTGGATTGCCGACGCTACCCTCAGGTACGCGGGGCGGAAATCGTGTCCCCACTCGGACACGCAATGTGCTTCATCAACAACTACATAGGCAAACCCAGGATGCTTTCCGAGCAAATGAAGCATCTCCCTAAATTTCTTGCGCTGCAGTCGCTCTGGAGTCATAAGCGCCAAAAATGTGTCATGAACTCTTCGGAGCGCCAGCTTGGGCGAGCCTCGGTCTATGTTCTTTCTGCCTGAATGGGTCGCGACAACTCGGTCCATTCCTATGTTGCAGAGACGGTCTTCTTGGTCGTCAATAAGTTTACGGAGAGGCGCAACGGTGATTGTGAGTCCTGCGGTACACAGGGCGGCAATCCAATAGATCAGAGACTTCCCTCCGGAGGTGGGAAGTACCGATAGGCCATTCCGCCCACCGAACGCGTGGGTAATACCCTCAAGCTGGCCAGGGCGCAACTGGGGCACACCAAATGCATCCAATGCAATCGTTACGATTGACTTCTCGTCTGCTACAGGGAACCCGTCCCCATGCCCATCCGCTGCAGGAAGCTCGAGATAATGTGGCCGGGTTGGGAAACGTGTGGACCTAAAGGCAATCGTTCTTGCATCCATACCGATGCCTGGCGCAAAAGCAGGAATTCCAACCCGGACATCAATTGTCACTGTCCCTGGCCCAGTAAAGGATATTTCGGGCAGTTCGCCCACCCCGGTAATCACTGACAGTGCCTTTAGCGGTGCGATGGTCTCATTCAACCTGGGTTCCCAACCAGGTAAATCGTGCACAACGCGGACATTCCACTTTGAAGCTGTCGGATCTAGCCAGCCATTAGCAATAGCACGGACAAGCCCGAGCCGAATACGATTTATGACCGTTGGCTCCCAGACATCAACGATTGAAGCATCGCTCACATCAAACTGCTCAGCCGTACTCAATACAGCTGCCCACTCCCGCACTTTCTTCCAGGGCTCGCTGTTTGGGTTTTGCAAGTCTTTAGTATTCAACCTGACTGTTTCATACCCGCGTCGCATATTCTCTTCGTCGCGCTGTTCATCAATCTTTGCCGACGCGGCGTGAAAGCTCTCGCCATCAAGTTCCACGATCAGATTCAGTTGATTGGGGCGTTTGCCCTTTTCTTGCCGTCCATCTCTGGCTGTGAAGAGCCAATCACATCGCCGCCCCTCGCCAGACTCAGGCTTCAAAGGATCATGTCGCAGGGCAGAAATGCTGGCCTCTGGGTACCCAAAGTTCAACAGCCACCCAATGCCGTCTCTGTCCAAGGCCTGCTTAAAATTAAGCTGGAGAGGGCTATCTTCAACCAACTTGCTCCAGACCGTTTCGTCAATAGTGGATACAGTTTTCAAAGTGGGCGAAATGATCGCTGAGAGTACTGAGTCGTAAGTCCACGCTGACGATACTGTGGAGGGTAGAGATCCGATTAGTGGACGCAACCCTCGTTGGGTATAGCGAGTTGCAACATGAAGTAGACGCTGGATGCTGGGATCTCGGCCTGCGGTAATCTCAGGTGCGGACTCAAGAATTAGGCAGTGAGAGAGCTGCTCAGCAAGAATTATCCGCGGGTCATCAACGGTGAACTGCTTGTGCCCCGCTAGGTTTCGCGAAGAAATGCTTGCGATTGGGTCCCGTGTCGCTAGTGATGGAACGAGGGTTCTCGCGCCACCGGCTACGGAGGCAAGTACTCGTGCAGCGCTAGGTGCTGCGTAATGAGGCTGCCAATCTGCGCCAAAGTCCGGCTGCTTCAAACTCTCGTCTATCTCGTCAATTGTTTGCTGTGGCGCATTGGCGCGAAGAATCTTCACTAACCCTCTCCCCTGATCCCCCTACTGAATCTGCGCCGCAATCATACGGCCACGGTCAGGGTTTGCGCGAATCTTCCTCAGGTCCTACTGTCCGCCGTCCAGCGGGGGTTGCCCCGAGGTAGTTGGAGGTGCTAGGCATGGCGTTCGGAAGGATCCACAGAGCCCACGACCAGAGTCCACGAGGTTCATCGCTCACCCATCACTACCAGAAGTGAATCGGATCCTGTCAAACTGTTGTTGTAGATAACTCAACCAACAGCGCTATCAAACAAATTGTTTGTGGCTATCGGCGTGGCAGTCTACCAATCCACCAAAGCATTATCTTGTCAGGCGGAACCCCATACGCGCGACACATTGTCTCACCAAAATCGATTAAAGCATCACGTCGGCTTGAGCCTGCCGGCAGCGCATGCATCAGCTGCAACTTGCGTGCACCAATCTCCCATGCATCTTCGTCTGCAGGTAGCGGGAGAGAAAGTAAGCTTCTCCCGCTCAGCCTTAAGGCATCAGGAGATAGTCCTGCACCGAGATACAGTTCGGCTGCATGGAGTGAAATTGGGGGTGCGCATAACACCGCCGCGATTTGCCATATATCGTGGTCTGAAGCGAGCACGGTCATAAGCGGGACCGAAGGTAGCGTGTTCCCATCGATATCAACCCATGCTTCAATAACTCGAGTTTGTGCGGCCACCAGAATCTTTGGGGTTAGTTTAGATTTCGCCCAGCTCTTCATTTCAGGTGTAAGGCGGTCAATGGCAACCACTGGGCGCTGATAAGTGTGTTTTGCAAACTTTGTGGATGTCTGCCCCCACAAGAATTCGCCGGGATCAATGAGCCCCACTGTGGCAAGGCGCGGAAGTCCGGCAGCCACAGCTTCTTCCTCAGAAACGCAGTCAATTAATCCATAGTATTGATCTCTAAAATCACTAGAAACCACACAATGAGACCCAAGAACACCACACGTGACCAGTTCTATTCGCGGGAAACCCTTAGATGTAGTTAGTGCTATTGACCAGGTGCCCTGAGTTTGGCTGAGAGCCACTCGCTCGGT
The DNA here is from genome assembly GCA_903944295.1 of uncultured Chloroflexota bacterium. GTDB lineage: Bacteria > Chloroflexota > Limnocylindria > Limnocylindrales > Limnocylindraceae > Limnocylindrus. Next base: position 2,476 of record CAJARA010000075.1, on the reverse strand, counting down.
GGAAAGTGCTAATCCGCGGCCAGTAACTATCGTGGTTTCAACTGGCGCGGAACTGCCCATGCGTGCAACTATTCCACAAACAAATATGTCCGCATCAAAAATCTTCTCAGTGCAAACCCAAAGATAATCTACCGCGTTGGAACTCGTTAAGAGCGAGCGCGCCGCATCAGCATCGTCAGTAGCAAGAAAAGACAGGGGTTGAATGAGCGCAATCACCCCTGATGACTTCGCCAAAGCTATCGCGGTTAGAACAAAGACAGTAGATGGATTAGACATTTTGGACGCCATCGCGCCATGTGTGCTTGCCATTTCAGCGCTGATTGAAGGTTGCAACTTCGTAGCATCGCTTAACTGGTTCAAAAAAGGCGGATTTCCAACTACTAAATCGAAACCCGGAGCTTCTCCTGAGAATACGTCTGGGAATAAGTCCAACCAATTCCTAGGCGAATCATCAGCGAGGTTTAATCCTAATTGCATTGGGGCCGCAGCGCTCCGCGTGGTGAGAGCATTTGCGCGGACTAAATGTTTACGAATTAAAGCCGTTGAAACGCGTGATTCAGTAAGCAGAGATAGGTTGCTTGCGCAATGATCGAGCGCATCTGCATCAATGTCAATGCCAAATATGTAGTGCTCTGTAACGTGGTCAATCGCAGTATGTGGGTCACAACCTAGTTCAATTAGCCGATCAGCAAGCTGAAGCGCCGCCACTATCAAGAAATTTCCAGTACCGCATGCGGGATCAATCACGGTCAGGCACTTAGAGGTAGAAACAACCTCATTGAGTTTGGATTCGAGCGCCAAAGTAACGAACCGCTCGACAACGTCCAATGGAGTGTAGAAGGAGCCTTGAGAGGTCCTTAACCCTTGTGATGCCAGAAAGCGCTGATGACGCTCCGCCACCAACTCTGCATGCACGCTTCCAGATGGTTTATCTAGGTTCGACACGCCTATATTGTCGCATAGTAGAAGATGCAGGGAGGCTAGATGGGCGGTAAAGGGTCAGGCCAGTCAAGGCGGGCAACAAATGCCGTTGAAGAGTTGATAGCGGCGGTCTTTCGCGATGATAAACGTGAAGTGTTGGTACAGCGCAACGCATTAGCGGAGGAACACAGCTTAGGAACCTCCAACATGTCTTCTGTGGAACTGGAATCTATCGCAAAAAAAGTTGTTAAGCATCTCGCTTGGGATGTTGAAGATGCTGAGGCTAACCCGAAAGACGGGTTAGGGGACATTAAGGTGTTACTCGCAGATGGACAAGAGCGATGGATTGAAGTTAAAGCGCAAACAAAGAAGCAGAATTTTGCGGATATCACCCAGGCTGATTATATTCGGGATTCAACCGATTTTCTTCAGGCGCTTTACGCGACAAATAGAGAGTTTTCGAAAGCTGTGCCACGCGACCTTGCGCGGCAGCTGGAGTTTGACAGACCGAAATCTTCCGTGCTTAGTTGGTCACTTGAAGATCAGTGGATCGCGGACCTTGCGCTACTCGTTAACAGCTCTAAGAAAACTTCGGCTGGTGTCGCAAGCCCTGCCACATTAAGAGTCTTTATCCAGAAGAAGTACTTCCTTCAGATATGTATGGCTGGTGCAAGATTGGTGCGCATGGACAGGTTAGCGCCAGTAGACGCAATGTTGAGTGGCGCAAAGCTGAAAGTCCACGTGAAACTAACGAATCAGGCAAATAAAGTCTCGGTGCAGTTAGCTGCGGGTAAGTATCCAGTTACAGGAACCACGGAGTTTACGTACCATCTTGGTTATGTTGGTGCGCTTGGCAGGCATAAGCTTCACAATGTGTCTATCAGCAGCTCTAAGGATGTTTACCAGATTAATCTTCGGCGATCGGACAGGGTTTAGTGAGAGCTGATCTCCACCTTCAGCGTGCTTGCCGCGTTTGTCATACGTGCAGCGTACGCGCTCTGCGCTATGGGGGGAGGGGGTGTGGCAGGATGCGGGAATGATTGAGACGGGCTACTTCGCAACAGGCTGTTTCTGGGGGGCTGAGCGCCGCTTCTGGCAGACGCCAGGCGTCACGGAGACGGCGGTGGGCTACATGGGCGGAAGTAAGGCGGCGCCTTCATACGAAGACGTCTGCACCGGAACTACCGGCCATGCGGAGATTGTGCGCGTGCGATTCGATACGAGCGTTACCTCATATAGGAAGCTGCTCGAACTCTTCTGGGAGATGCACGATCCCACCACGCTGAATCGGCAGGGGAACGACGTTGGCACGCAGTACCGCAGCGCCATCTACTACGTAGGTGATTCGCAGCGCGAGGCGGCCGAGTCAACCTCTGCCCTGTATGGCGCCGCAATTGCTGCCGACGGTCACGGGCCAATCACGACACAGATTGCTTCGGCAGACGGTCACGAGTTCTGGCCCGCCGAGGAGTATCACCAGCGCTACTTAGAGAAAAACCCAAAGGGCTACGACTGCCACGCCAGCACAGGGGTGCGATTCCCTTCGGAGCTTGCG
>CAJARA010000074.1 GCA_903944295.1 uncultured Chloroflexota bacterium | reverse complement strand
GTTCCACCTGAAGGTCATACGCCAGATAGATCAACGTATAGATGAGCGCGCTGCCGCCACTTGCAAGCACGGCGCGAAAGACGGGGCGAGGGGCATGTTGCAGCTGATAGAGACGCTTCCCGAAAAAGCCGCGCGGACGCCTCCCCTGCTTCATCGCCGCAACACTCAGCTATGGATGATGTCGATCGCTGGGCGCTTCGGCAGGCTCTCAGGTGTGTGCGCCGCAATCAGGGTGATCAGCTCCAGGATGCGCGCGACCTCTTCGTCGGTGTTCCAGAAGCCCCATGAGGTGCGGAGTGCAGGGGCTGAAGCGGGACGCTCGGCGGTGGCGGAGATCCCTGGGACGCGACGGGTGATGGCGAAGGCGCGGCGCCCGAGCTCCTCAACCACCTGGTCCGCCTCCCAGCCGGCGATGCGCAGGGCGACGATCGTGGCGTGTCCGCCAGGGTGGGCGAGCAGCTCCACGCCTGGGATTGCGGCGGCGCCCGCATAGAAGTCACGCGCAAGTCGGCCCGCTCGAGCCACCGCCCACGGGAGCCCAACCTGCATGGAGAGCCAGCCCGCCGCTCGTGCTGCGCCAATCAGTGCGGGTCGCGCGAAGCCAGAGGTCTCAAACCGACGCGCGTCGCTCTGCATCACACCAACACCGTCGAGTGCCGGTCCGCTGAAGGCGAGGAATCCACCGATCACCGGCCTGATCACTTCAGACTGCAAGACGCGCCGTGAGATGCGAATCCCCGCAAGGCCTTCAATGCCGAGCAGCCACTTCTGTGATGGGAAGGCCATCACATCAGGATCGAGCGCGTCCGCAGCATCAAGCAGCGCACCGACCGACTGCGCACCGTCAACGATCGTGATGATCTTCGCAGCGCGCGCACGTGGCAGGAGCGTCTCAAGTGGGAGGATGCGTCCGCTCAACCAGCTGACGCGCGAGATCAGAAGAAGACGTGTAGGTACTTCGAGGAGTTGTGAGACCTGCTCAATCAGTTCTTCATCTGTCCGCGGTCTGTTGTGCTCGGTGCGCATACTCACCGTCTCAATCTTCAGGCCCATCCGCGCGGCGAGTGCGGCGAGACTGCCGCGTATTGCCGGGTACTCTTCATCAAGCGTGACGATGCGATCGCCAAGCTTCCACTCAATGCCGAGGACCGCACGCATCACCGCCTCGGTGGTGCTGTGCGACACGGCAACGAGATCAAGATCGGTTGCCAACACAGAAGCGAAGACACCGCGCAGCTCATCGATACGCGTCTCAACATCGTCCATCACATGCTCTGAGCCACGACCCGTGGCGAGCTCCTGCTCCTGAACCTGGCGCATCGCCGCGTCTACCTCTCGTGGGAGCGGGCCGTTGCTGCCAGCGTTGAGGTAGATCCCCGCCGTAGTGGCAGGGATGGCGGCGCGGAGCTCGGCCACCTTGGCCGCCTCGTCTGTTGAGGTGGCGGCAGCCTTCAGCAGCTCTTCAGCGCTCTTATCCATACGTCCTCCGCTACTCAGTTGCCGCGTCTACTCTGTTGCCGCGCCGCTGACCTGGCAGCGACTCTCGAGTGATGAGAGTGTCGCCGCTTGATCCGGCCCTAAGTCTGGACGAAGGCGCACGATGCGTGGTGCGCGCAACGTGAAGCCAGAGGCGGCACGCGCACTTCGACGTACTTCATCAAATGCTACCTCCACCACGATACGTGGCTCAACGCTGCGATACGCGCCGAGCTGCGCGAGCGTGTGTGCCTCAAGCCAGATGCTCAGCTCTGAAATTTCTGTGTCCGGCAGTGCCACCGATGCGCGGCCGATGGTAGCGAGGCGACCAGAGAGATCATCGCGCACGGCGAAGGTGCAGTCGGAGAGGAGGGCGCGACGGCGGCCGAGTCCAGGCTCCGCGCCAACGATGATGCAATCGAGTGTGTCGAGCGAGCGCTTCACCTTCAGCCAACCAGATCCGCGACGACCCGGTGCATACGGCGCATGCGGCGCCTTCACCACCAAGCCTTCAGATCCGCGCTGTCGCGACGTGATGAAGGCGGCTTCAATCCCCTCAACACCGCACACCGTCTCCTGCGTTGCCGCACGTAAGACGCCGCCACTCGTTGCATCTAACTGCAGCGACTCAAG
>CAJARA010000073.1 GCA_903944295.1 uncultured Chloroflexota bacterium | reverse complement strand
CCATGTTCGCTCAAACGCAATCGTCGTTGCGCGCGGCGCCGCAACGCTTGGTATCGGTGCGGCGCAGGTGAATCGCCGCGTCGCCGTTGAGATTGCACTGCAGCGCGCTGGCGATCGCGCACGCGGCGCGGTGCTCGCAAGTGATGCCTACTTCCCGTTCGCAGAGGGGATCAGCGCCGCGGCGGCAGCCGGCATCACGGCGGTGGTGCAACCTGGCGGATCACGGCGCGATGCGGCGGCGATTGAGATCGCAAATCGAAACGGAATGGCGATGGTCTTCACCGGCCGTCGTCACTATCGACGTTAGTGACTCGACGTATTGAATGAGTAGCGAACTTGACCTGCGCATTAACGCGGAGATTGCTGAAGGCGGACCAATTTCCTTTTCGCGATTCATGGAGCGCGCGCTGACTGAGCCAGGCCTTGGCTACTACGTAACGGAGCAAATTCGAGCCGGTCGCGAAGGGGACTTTATTACGGCGCCAGAACTGCACTCGCTTCTCGGTTCCGCACTTGCGCGCATGGCAACGGAAGTCTGGCGCAGGGTTGGCGAGCCCGCGCGATTCCAATGGGTTGAATACGGCGCGGGATCAGGGGCACTCGCTCTTGCGTTGGTTGCACAGCTGCGACGTGATGGATCGCCACTCATTAACGCACTGGAAATTCAACCAATTGATGTGAATACATTTCGTAGTGAGGAGTTGCGCGGCGCAATAACTAGCCGGCAGCAGAACGGCGCGCCAGTGCTTGTTGGCGCCGATGCGCCATCGGTTGCTGGGATGGTGGTTGCCAATGAGTATCTTGATGCGCTTCCGTTCAATATCTATGTTGGTCGCGCCGCCGCTGCGCACGGAGTGTCAGAGCGGTGCGTTGGGCTCGCAGCGGATGGCGTAACCAGAGTCTGGGTTGAGCGCGAGCTTGATGCGAGTGAAGCGCAGCGTGTAGCGGAGCACTTCGGCGCACCGCTTGCTGAAGGGCAACTCGCCGAAGCCTGTTTTGCATTTGATACGTGGCTCCGCGAAGTGACGACACGAGTGACGAGCGGCCTTGTGGTGGTGATTGATTATGGGCGCGATGGCGTGACGCTCCGCGACGCGGCGAGTCGGATGGCGGGGACGGCGCTCGCTTATCAGGGTCACCGTGCCACCACTGATCTGCTGAGCGAACCGGGTGAGCGCGACCTCACCGCGCATGTGGACCTCACCGCACTACGCAAGGCCGCCGCCGCCGCGGGGCTCCAGCCGGTCACCTCAACCAGCCAGGCGGCGCTGCTTGCCGGGGCAGGTTTGGACGACGAGATCGACCGATTGCGACGGGGGCCCGAGGCGACCCTTGAGGGGGCGATCGCCCTTCGCTCCGCCCTTGCCCACCTGATGAACCCGCGCGGCATGGGGGGCTTCGCCGTTGAGCTCTTCGCCCTCGGCACTCCTGAGCACAAATCACGCATGGCGGACCCCACCAATCCGCTCCCTGGAGCGGCGGCTCCGATTCGCCCCCTCGTCTAGAATCCTCGCAGGATCCACCCTTCGTCCCGCACGGGGCGCAGCGCGGGAGCAGGGGTCCAACAGAGGAGCTGCATGAACGGACTCTGGTACGTCCTCGGCTTCGCCGGCGCGGGTGTCTCGTTCGTCTTCTTGACGATCGGTATCGCCTGGCTGATCTCCCACCGCACCCGCGGAAGTCGCGGGAAGCAGGTCCCCTACGAGTCTGGCATCGACACATATGGAGACACCCACGGTCGCTTCGGCCTCTCCTTCTATCTCTACGCACTCCTCTTCGTCGCCTTCGATGTTGAGATCGTCTTCATCTACATCTGGGCGCTCAACTTCAAGGTGCTCTTGATGGACGGACTCATCTCCATGGCGATCTTTATCGGCATCTTGCTCATCGGCCTCGGCTACGCCTGGCGCAAAGGGGTGCTCTCATGGCGATGACGCGCGATCCAAAGAAGGGGCTCCAAGCGCCGATCGTTACGCCGAATACGCTCTGGACAACAGATGATCCGCGCGCGTACGGCGGCGTCCCACTCGCGCAGCATCCAAACCTTGAGCTTGCACGCTACGACGCAACTGGAGATGGACGCGTTGATGATGCGCGATGGAGTGGCGCGCTCGGTGCAATTCCAACAAAAGCGGACATCGTCCTTGATCTGATTCGCGCAAACAGCCTCTGGCCACTCCTCTCCGGCCTTGCATGCTGCGCGATCGAGATGATGTCCACCGCAACACCAAAGAACGACATTGATCGTTGGGGGATGTTCCCCTTCCGTGCATCGCCGCGCCAGGCGGACGTGTTGATTGTTGCGGGAACACTCACAACGAAAATGGCAGAGCCACTGATTCGACTCTGGGAGCAGATGCCTGAACCGAAGTGGGTTGTTGCAATGGGCGACTGCACCTGCTCCGGTGGTCGCTACAAGCGCAGCTACTCCGTAGTGCAAGGGATTGATCGCGTCATGCCGGTTGATGTCTACATTCCTGGCTGCCCACCGCGACCAGAGGGGCTCATCTACGGCATGATGAAGTTACAGCAACTGATTAAAGATCGTCGCGGCCACTGGCCAGAGCGCGCAATCGGCCCAACAGTTCCGGACGGCATCTGATGGATCGCGCACTCGCATCAGCGCTACAAGAGCGGCTCGGTGCAACACTACTCGCGCCTGTGCGCCAGCGTTTCGATGAGACAGAGATTCGCGTCAGTATCGCCGATGCAATTCCAACACTTCGCGCACTCCACGACGAGCCAAACTTCGCCTTTGAGATGCTGATTGATCTCTGCGGCGTAGATACTGGCGAAGAGATGCAGGTTGTCTATCACCTCTCGTCATCTACAACGGGTGACTGGCTGCGCGTGATTGTCCCCGGTGTTGACCGCAACGCCCCGCGCGTGAACTCACTCGTCTCACTCTGGCCTGGCGCCGAGTGGATGGAGCGCGAAGCGTACGACATGTTCGGCATCATCTTTGAAGGGAATCGCGATCTGCGTCGCATCTACATGCCAGATGACTACCTGAGTCATCCACTGCGGAAAGATTTCTATTTGGCTGACGATGCATCGCGCTCACCTGCGGCAGGCGTGCGCAACATGGAGCGCGCTGGAACACCGGCTGACGCTACGCGCGCAACCGCGCTGCGCAAGAGCTCAGGGGCATAGTCATGACAACACAGCAGACGCGCCCGTCACTCGATGATCCACGGATCGCGATCCCGTCTACCTCTGAGTGGTACGAGCCGGCGCCAACGGCGCAGACAGAGCGCCAGGCGGAGTTCCTCAACCTTCGCGACGGGGAGATGTTCATCAATATGGGACCACAGCACCCGTCAACACACGGCGTACTACGCATCGTGGTGAAGGTGAACGGCGAGCAGGTGGTGGACCTTGATCCCGTGCTCGGCTACCTGCACCGCGGCGTAGAGAAGCTCTGCGAGAACGCCGACTACCACCAGGCGATCTGCTACACCGACCCGCTCGAATACGTCGCCTCCCTCTTCTGCGAGGCGGCCCCCGTGGCCGCCTTCGAGAAGCTGATGGATGTGGAGGTGCCGCGCCGCGCCCAGTACATTCGCGTGCTCACCATGGAGCTGAACCGCATCGCCAGCCACACCCTTTTCCAGGGCTGGATGGCGCTCGACCTTGGCGGGATCACACCAATCCTCTGGTCGTTCATTGAGCGGGACGAGATCGTGGACATGCTCGCGGCGCTCACCGGGCAGAAGCTCCTCTACAACTACTACCGCATCGGTGGCGTGAACGGCGATCTCAATCATGAGTTCATGAGCCGCCTCGGCAACTGGATGAGTCGCGCCGCAGCGCAGATCGACTCAAACACTGGCCTAATCAACGAGAACGAACTCTTCGTGCGTCGCACGCGCGGACTCGGAACGCTTGATCAGGCTACGGCGCTACGCATGGGCGTTACCGGCCCGAACCTTCGCGCAACTGGCGTTCCGTTCGACCTGCGACGCGATCATCCGTATCTCGTCTACCCAGAGTTGGAGTTCAACGTGCCGACGCGCGACGAAGGCGACTCGCTTGCGCGCTACATGGTGCGCATTGATGAGATTCGCGAATCAATTCGCATCATTGACCAGGTCCTCCACGAAATGCCAGACGGTCCAGTGATGGCAAAACTTCCGCGACTGATTCGACCACGACCAGGCCGCGCCTTCGGCGCGGTAGAAGGGCCGCGCGGCGCATACGGCGTGTATGCAATCTCCGACGGCACAGATCAACCGTTCCGCATGCGCATCCACGATCCGTCATTCGTCCATCTGCAACTTGTTGGACCACTGACGCGCGGCAATCTGATTGCTGACACCATGGCGGTCATGGCGAGCCTTGATCCAGTGATGGGCGGGGTGGACAAGTGAGCGGCGCACAGATGGCCTGGTCGCGACTGACGCCAGGCGGACGCGCACTCGCCGTACTTCTCCCAATCCTGTCAATTGGCGGCGCGGCGCTCACCGCGCTCTTGATCGTTGCCGGGCCGTTTATTGGTGCAACGATCGGCGCAAACCTTCCGATCGTCCGATTCCTCGCCGCGTCGGTGATCACCTTCCTTGTGACGGTGCCCGTTGCCTTCCTTTTGATCTACATGGAGATGAAGATCATTGCCCTGATGAACCTGCGCATTGGGCCCGACCGCATCGGACCAGCTGGCGCGGTGATGAGCGTTGTGCACGGCCTGAAGGTGTTGATGAAGGAAGACTTCACGCCGCCAAGCGTTGATGTTCCGGTCTTCACGCTCGCCCCTGTTGTTGTGTATCTCGCAAGCTTCATGACGGTGATGGTGATTCCATTTGCGCCAGACCTCACCAGCGCTGGGCTTGAGTTCGGCCTTCTCTACTTCTTCGCTATTGGCGGTCTTGGCGTTGTTGGTTTGATGATGGCCGGCTGGTCGTCATTCAATAAGTACTCACTCCTCGGTGGAATTCGCGCCGCAGCGCAAGCGATCAGCTACGAGATTCCACTGACGCTCTCCGTTGTTGGCATCATCATTCTTACGGGCACGCTCTCGCTGCCGAAGATCGTTGAGGCGCAGGGCGGCTCGCTGCTTGACTGGTTCATCTTCCGCCAGCCACTCGCGGCGATCATTTTCTTCATTGCGATTACCGCCGAAGCAAATCGCACACCATTCGACAACACCGAAGCAGACCAGGAGATCGTTGCCGGCTTCGCAACGGAGTACTCCGGAATGCGCTTCGGCTTCTTCTTCTTCGCCGAATACGTCAACGTCTTCATCGTCTCGGCGCTCTTCTCCGCACTCTTCTTGGGCGGCTCCAACGCGCCGATTAATCTTCCGTTCCATCCGGAGATCAACGTGAACCTTGGGAGCCTCGGCGTGATGCTGCCAATCCTCGCCGGCCTCGCCCCAGTGGCTGGAACGCTCCTTTTCGCAGCACCGATCTACATGGTGAGCTCAAAGATCAAGGGCTGGCAGGCGCTCCTCGGCGGCTTCTTGATCTTCGGCGCCCTCTCCACAGCAGCGATCGGCTTCTGGGCCTGGGCGATGCTTCCCCCGATCGCCGACCTCCTCTTCTTCTTGCTGAAGACCTTCGCGCTGATCTTCACCTTCGTCTGGATGCGAGGGACGCTGCCGCGCGCACGCATCGACCAGCTGATGGGCTTCGCCTGGAAGTGGCTCCTCCCAGCGTCGCTGCTCAACCTTTTCGCCACGGCCGCCGCCGTGCTGCTGACGTCATAAAGGGGGAGTGATGGCACGAATTCCAGGCTCGGGAATTATCCGCGGGATGGGCCTCACGCTGACCCGCTTCTTCCAGCCGAAGAAGACGGTGATGTATCCAGAGGTGAAGCCCGACATCCCGCCGCGCAACCGTGGCCGCCTCGAACTCGTCACCGACGAGCGCGGCACGCTGAAGTGCGAGACCTGCTTCCAGTGCGCACAGGCGTGTCCAATTGAGTGCATCGACATGGGCGGCACCGATACGAAGGGTCGCTACGCGGTGCATTGGGGTCCTGCAGAGCAGTACGCCGAGCGCCGCGAAGAGTCGGCGATGCGCCGCTCTGGACGAACGGTTTCAAACGCCGCCGCAGCACAGGCGAGCACGATTGACCTGCGCCCAGTAGAGGCGGCGCTTGAGCGCGTTGACTACGACCCACACCACATGCTGCAGATCCTTGAAGCGGTGCAGGCGGCATACGGTCATCTTCCCGTTGATGCGCTGAAGCGCATCAGTCGTGCAACCGGCGCCTGGTACGCCATGGTGTATGGCACCGCAACCTTCTACAAGCACCTCAGCTTTGAGCCGGGGCGTAACCGCACCATTGCCGTCTGCCGCTGCGCAAACTGCCTGGTTGCAGGCGCAGGGCGCGTGATCGGCACACTCACGTTTGAATTCGGTACAGAATTCGGCCACGCAATTCCGTGGAGCAACCTTCGCCTTGAAGCGCTTCCTTCACACCTTCCAGATGCGCCATCGCCACTCGTAGTGATTGACGGCGAACCGCAGCGCGATCTCTCTAGCCGTAATGCTGAGGCGTGGGCGGCGGCGCTCGCCGGAAGGTACGCCGCATGAAGCAGATCGCAGCACCTAAGGGTTGGGCACAGCTCCTGCTGACGCCACCAGCTACACCGTGGGCGGCGCTACGCAGCGTGCTCGCCGCTGGCCCCGCCGCAACCATGCAGACACTCATTGACGCAGGCCTGCGTGGCCGTGGTGGTGGCGGATTCCTGACCGGAGAGAAGTGGCGCATTACCGCTACCAGTGACGCGGAAGTTAAATACGCCGTAGCAAACGGATACGAGTCAGATCCTGCGGTGTTTACGAATCGACTCCTCCTCGAAAAGAACGCGCAGGCGGTCGTTGAAGGGCTCGCAGCCGCTGCGCTCGCTGTTGGCGCGCGCGAAGCGTTCATTGCGGTGCGCGCGGAATACACCGAAGCGATTCGTGCTCTTGAAGCGATTGTTCACAACGCCGAGCGCGATGGCGTACTCGGCGCCAACGTGCTCGGGAGCGGACGCGAGCTCTACATGAGTGTGCGACCACTGCAAGGTTCAAGCATGATCGGCGAAGAGACGGTGCTCCTGAAGGCGCTTGCCGGAAAGCGCGGCCAGCCAGAACAGACACCACCATACCCATCAACAGTTGGCTATCTCGGAAAGCCAACCGTCGTCAACAATGTGGCAACGCTCGCCGCGGTGACGTGGATCATCAGTAACGGCGCGGCAGCATTCAAGCAGATCGGTGACCCGGCGGAGCCTGGCACGGCACTCGTGCAGATCAGTGGCTCACTCACTAACGCAGGCGTCATGGAGGTGCCAACTGGCACGCCACTCGCGGAGATCGCCGCCGCGGCTGGAGGCCCCGCAAAGGGGGCCACGATCAAGGCGCTGCTCATCGGAGGGCCGTCTGGCGGCTTCGTTCCAGCGAACCTCCTTGCGAGCACGCCGTACAGCGGCGGGGGCCTCGCCACCGTCGGGGCCCATATTGGATCTGGCGCACTCCTCGCAATCGACCAGAGCGTGGCGATCCCAGAGCTCGCAGCAATGCTGACGCGCTGGTGCGCCGATGAGGCGTGCGGGAAGACGATCCCGTGTCGCATCGGCACGCGCCGCCTTGCCGAGATTGGACAGCGATTTGTTGATGGGCTGGCGGGACCGCAAGATGTGCAGAAACTGCATGCGCTCGCCGCCGATGTTGCCGATAGCGCGCTCTGCGCGCATGAGCGCCTGACGCCGAGCCCACTCCTTACGGGGATGCGATACTTCGAGCGAGAGTTCGTACCAGCAGGAGTCGCCGCAGAGAAGAGCGGCGCAGTAGTGGGACGGAGCGAATAATGGCCGGCTTGATGGAGCGACCGAGCGGCAACCTTGCGCCGAGTGAGAGCGCAGTGACGAGCGAGGGCCTCGCCACACAGCAGGCTGCGGAGAGCCAAGCGCTTGAGCAGCTCCTCTCAACACGCAGCCCACAGCGACCACAGCGCACGCCAACCTTCTACGTAGAGATCGATGGGAAGCAGCTCGAAGCATTTGAAGGGCAGACCATCCTTGAGGTCTGCCGCGCGAACGGTATTGAAGTGCCAACGCTCTGCTACGACCCGAAGCTTCCAGGATTCGGCGCCTGTCGCATGTGCGTTGTTGATGTTGAGGGTTGCGACGCGCCGCTGATCAGCTGCTCTGCTAAGGCTGAACCAGCGACGGTGATTGCAACGCAGACCGATCGGCTGCGCGAGATTCGTCGCACCAACCTTGAGTTGATCTTCAGCGACCACAACGCGTACTGTCTGCCACCATGCCAGAACAAGTGCCCGAGCCACATCGATATCCCTGGATTCTTGAAGGCGAACGCTGAATCGCAGTTCCGCGAATCAGCGCGCATCTTCAAACGCACCATTCCATTCCCTAGCATCCTCGGTCGCGTCTGCCCAGCGCCATGTGAAGACCACTGCCGTCGCGACGAAGTTGACGAAGCGATCGCGATTCGCGATAGCCATCGCTACGCTGGCGACCAGGTGCTCAAGTCAATGTGGGACGAGAACATTGATCCACCGCTCCCGTTTGAGCTGCAGCCAAAGACTGGTAAGCGCGTTGCCGTGATCGGCTCCGGCCCCGCCGGTGCATCTGCCGCCTTCTACCTGCTGGTTGCCGGCCACGACGTCACGATCTTCGAAAAAGACCCAGAGCCGGGCGGCATGCTCCGTTACGGAATTCCGCAGTACCGCCTGCCAAAGATTGAGGTGCTCGATGGCGAGTATCAGTCGATCACGCGACTCGGTGGTCGATTTGAGTGCGGCAAGATGCTCGGGCGTGACTTCACCACCGCCGACCTGAAGGCGCAAGGCTACGACGCGGTGATCGTGGCGATCGGCTGCTACGACACAAACGACCTCGGCATCCCTGGTGAAGAGGCGGAGGGCGTGATTGACGGACTCGACTATCTGCACACCGCGGCACTCGGCCTTGAGTATCCGAACCACGAAGGGAGCCGCGTTGTGGTGGTTGGCGGCGGCTATACCTCAATGGACTGCGCGCGCACGAGCATCCGGCTCGGTGCAAAAGAGGTGACGCTCGTCTATCGCCGCGACATGAAGGACATGCCCGCCGCAGACGAAGTGCACGAAATGATTGAAGAGGGGGCTCGCGCCATCTTCCAGGCGGGACCAACCCGCGTCATCGTGGACGAGAAGAACCGCGTCACCGGTCTTGAGTTCATCCGCATGCAGCTCGGCGCACCAGATGCCTCCGGTCGCCGTCGACCAGAGCCCGCACCAGGCACCGAATTCATCATTGAGTGCGACCGCATCTTGAAGGCGATCGGCCAGGGACCAGATATGACCTGGGCAACGATCGGCGCGGATGGCGTCAGCGCCACCAAGAACGGCCGCCTGAAGGCGGACGCCGTCACCTTCCAGACCGGCCGCGACGGTGTCTTCGGCTGCGGCGACGTGCGCAACGGCGCCACCACCGTAGTCGCCTCCATCGCTGACGGTCGCCGCTGTGCTTACGCCGCCGACGCCTACCTGCAGGGGCTCGACCTTGGCGAGATTCGTAATCGACAGACCCTTGCCGAGCCGCAGCCTGAGTTCCTCAGTATCGTCCCGTTCACCGGCGAGACGAAAGAGCCACGACTCCGCCTGAAGGCGCTCCACGCCGACGAGCGGAAGCACGACTACATCCAGTACGAGATTCCGTACAGCAAGGCCGAAGTGATGGCAGAGAGCACGCGCTGCTTGCAGTGCACCTGTGAAGCGATCGGCTTCTGCGACCTACGCCGCCTCGGCATTGAGTACGGCACCACACTCAAGACACTGGAGAAGGATCACCAGAACGGTGCAGGCTTCCGCTCCATTACAGAGAATCGTTGGACCGGCGCGAATCATGATTACGTCCGCGACGATTCGCACGCCTTCATCTTGCGCGAACCTTCGCGCTGCATCGACTGCGGCCGTTGCGCCAACGTCTGCGCAGAAGTGGTTGGCGCCGCCTGCTACGACTTCATGCGCACCGGATTCGACACGCTCGTCACCACACCACTCGACATGAGCCTCAACGAGTCGCCGTGCGTCTCGTGCGGCCGCTGTGCAGAAACCTGTCCAACCGGCGCACTGATGCCGAAGCCGCGACTCCTTACGAAGTACGAAGTTGATGAATCGCGCTGCATTCTCTGCGGCATCTGCGTTGACGCATGTCCATACGACGCGCTGCGCAGCGGCTTCGACTTTGAGCTTGCGCACACCGATCGCAGCGAGCCGATGATCGATCTCATCGCGCTCGCCAAGATTGAGCGCACCTCCGAGGCAACCTTCATTCGCGGTGAGAGCAACTGGGAGAACACCGTTGCGGGGCGACGACACGATCCGGCACGCGCCCTTCCAGTGCTGCCGTCCAACCTGCGCGGGAAGTAGCGGATGTCGCTCCCTGACACACTCCCGCTGATCGGCATCACATGGGCTGACGCACTCTTCATGATGCTCGGTGGCGTCACGATCGCCGCCTCACTCTTTGTGGTGCTCGGTCGCGACATCATTCGTAACGGCCTGATGTTGATCCTCGCGCTCGGCGCACTTGCAGGGATTTACGTGATGCTCGGCGCGGCGATCCTTGCCGGCGCACAGGTGCTCGTCTACATCGGCGCGATCAGCGTGCTGATCCTCTTTGCCATCATGCTGACGCAATCAAAGGCGGCGCCAGCGAAGCTCACCTTCCAGACGCAGGCGCTCCCTGCAGCGCTAATCGCTTCACTCCTTGCGATCATCTTCGCCATCACGCTCGGCACAAACGACTGGAAGGCGACCGTCTTCGACAACACGCCAGCACCGCAGGGGACAACGGGCACCGCCGCCGAACTCTTCGGGCCGTACCTGCTCGCCTTTGAGGTTGTCAGCGTCCTCATCCTCGCCGCCGTGATTGGCGGGATCTACCTTGCTGCGATTCCGCGTGCTGGGCAGATCGGCGCAGAGGACGACGAGGAGGTTCGATGAGCCAGATCGCCGGGCACCTTGAGCCGTACCTTGTCCTCGCCGGAATTCTTTTCTCCATTGGCGCATTTGGTTTCCTTGCGCGCCGCAATGCGATCAGCATGCTGATGAGCATTGAGCTGATGTTGAACGCGGTGAACCTCTCCGCCGTTGCGCTCGGCGCATTTATTCCGGCGCTCGTCGGACAGGGGATCGCCTTCGCGCTGCTGATCATCGCCGTCGCCGCCGCTGAGGCCACCGTTGGCCTCGCCATCGTCATTGCCATCTATCGCAACCGGAAGACCCCGCTGGTCGACGAGTACGACACGATGAGGCAGTAGTGATGAACGTATTCAACACACTGATCCGCGCCGCGTCAGAGGGTGGCGAGCCGGCTGCGCAGCTCCCTGAATACGCGCCGCTCCTCCTGATCCTGCCGCT
>CAJARA010000072.1 GCA_903944295.1 uncultured Chloroflexota bacterium | reverse complement strand
TTGCAGCATCTCCGGCGCCGCTCCCTTCAACCTGTAGCTGAATGCGCCCGCGCGGACTGACTGTGGCAAGCCCTTGCAGCGTGAAGCGCTCACGTCCGGTGAGAGCGTGGCTTGTCGCGCTCTCACCTGGTAGGAACTGCAGCGGGAGGATCCCCATCCCGATCAGGTTCGAGCGATGGATGCGCTCATATGATTCGGCGATGACGGCGCGGACGCCGAGCATCTGCGTCCCCTTTGCAGCCCAGTCTCGACTTGAGCCTGAGCCGTACTCCTTCCCAGCGATGATTACGAGTGGTGTGGCGCTCTCTGCATAGCGGGCGGCGGCGTCGGCAACGGCGAGCAGTTCACCACTCGGTAGGTGGTTCGTGATCGGGCCCTCCTTGCCGTCGGCGAGTGCGTTACGGAGGCGAATGTTTGCGAAGGTGCCGCGCATCATCACCTGGTCATGGCCACGTCGCGCACCGTATGAATTGAAGTCGCCAACGCTGACGCCGCGCTCAATCATCCATCGTCCGGCGGGGGAGTCGGCGCGGATTGAGCCGGCGGGAGAGATGTGATCGGTGGTGACCGAGTCGCCGAGGAGGAGGAGGGCGCGTGCGTTACTCACGTCGGTGATCGGTGCAGCTGTCGCTGGGATCTTCTCCGTGAAGGCTGGTCGTGCGATATAGGTTGAGGCGGGATCCCAGGCATAGGTGCGACCAGTTGGGACACTGAGACCCTGCCATCGCGCATCGCCTGCGAAGAGGTCGGCATAGCTACTGCGATAGAGCGAGGCGTCGGCTGCCTTCGCCACGGCGGCTGCGATCTCTTCGTCGCTCGGCCAGAGGTCGCGCAGGTAGACAGGGGCGCCGTTGCGATCGTTGCCGATCGCATCCACGTCAAGGTTTGTCACCACGTTGCCAGCGAGCGCGAGCGCCACAACCAGCGGCGGTGAGGCGAGATAAGCGGCGCGCACCGCGGGGTGGATACGCCCCTCAAAGTTTCGATTCCCTGAGAGCACCGCGGCAACGAGGAGATCTTCGCGCTCCACGGTGGCGGCGATCTCGCTCTCCAGCGGTCCGGAGTTCCCGATGCAGGTGGTGCAGCCGTAGCCGGCAACGTTGAAGCCGAGCGCCGCGAGCGGCTCAAGAAGCCCTGCGCGCTCAAGATAGGCGGTGACAACGCGTGATCCAGGTGCGAGGCTCGTCTTCACCCAGGCTGGGACCTGCATACCTCGGGCCACGGCGTTCCTTGCGAGGAGGCCTGAGGCGATCATGACCGATGGGTTCGAGGTGTTGGTGCAGGAGGTGATCGCCGCGATCGCCACCGCACCATCGCGCATCGTGGCCCCACCTACGGTGGCGCTGTGCGCCTTTGATCCGGCACGATCGGCGTAGGTTCGTTCAAACCCCGTACCAAGATCCGGGAGTGCGACCCGATCTTGCGGTCGCTTCGGTCCAGCGAGGGAGGGGACAATCTCGCTGAGGCTGATCTGGACAACTTCGTCATAGAGGGGATCGTGTCCGCTGGTGCGCCAGAGCCCCTGTGCCTTTGCATAGGCCTCAACCAGTTCGATCTGCGCGCCCTCGCGACCGGTCACACGGAGGTAGTCGAGGGTGATCTGGTCAATTGGGAAGAGGGTGGTGGTTGCACCAAACTCTGGCGACATGTTGGCGATCGTTGCGCGGTCGGCGAGTGAGACGGTGGCGAGCCCGTCGCCGAATGCCTCAACGTACGCACCAACGACGCCGTGTGCGCGGAGGCGCTCGGTGACGGTGAGGACAAGGTCGGTCGCCGTGGTTCCAGCTGGCAGCTTGCCGGTGAGCTTGAGACCGACGATCTTTGGGAGTGGCGAGAAGAGCGGCTCGCCGAGCAGCACCGCCTCCGCCTCAATGCCGCCAACACCGAAGCCGAGCACGCCGAGGCCAGAGATCATCGTGGTGTGCGAATCGGTGCCGACGCAGGTGTCGGGGAAGGCGAGTGGTGCGCCGTCAATCTCCTCAACGCGCACCACGGTGGCGAGGCTCTCAAGGTTTACCTGGTGGACGATCCCAGCCCCTGGCGGCACGACGCGGAAGCGATCGAAGGCCCCCTGTGCCCATCGGAGGAGCTGGTAGCGCTCCGCGTTGCGCTCATATTCGCGCGCAACGTTCTGCTCGAGCGCCTCTGGGGTGGCCCATCGGTCGATCTGCACGGAGTGATCAATGACGAGATCGGCGGGAACCTGTGGGTTGATGCGCTCTGGATCGATGCCGAGCTCGCGCGCAGCGTCGCGCAGCGCGGCAAGATCAACGACCGCTGGGACGCCCGTGAAATCCTGGAGCACAACGCGAGCAGGAGAGAAGGGGAGCTCGCGCTCATCGCCCGTTGCGGCCGCCGACGCGCCAGGCTTCCATGCGAGGTAGGCATCCACATCTTCTGGGCGCACAAATCCGTTCCCGGCACGTCGAGCCGCACCCTCAATGAGGATCTTCAGGATGACGGGGAGTCGCTCCCATGAGGTGGCCGGGGCTGGGAGCAGTTCGAGAGCAATGCGGTCGGGGAGGCCAGGACCAAGGGGCTGGCGAAGCGACTTCACGTTAGACACCGCGCCCTCCTTCCCGGCTGCCACTCCACGTGCGGGGGAGCCTCATGTCGTAGCGTAGCGCGCTCACCTCCTCAGCGCCCTCGCGCTGGCGGGACTACCATCGTCTCAATGAGAGGTGCCTATGGGCGCCTGACACGTAGGCGATGTGAGGAGCATGTATGGCACTCAGCAAGCGCATAGCCGTCTCCGCAGGAGGGCTCGTCATCCGTGCCGTGGGCGGACAGCCTGAGATTGTTGTTGGCCGCCGAAAGCGCGAGCGCGACGGCTACGTCTGGTCGCTCCCGAAGGGGACGCCGGAAGAGGGGGAGACCCGCGAGGAGACAGCGCTCCGTGAAGTTCGCGAGGAGTCTGGTCTTGAGGTGCGCATCCTCTCGTATTTCGATGCGATCTCATACTCCTTTGTCCGCACCGGCGAGCGGATTGAGAAGACGGTGCACTACTACATCATGGAGGCGATCGGCGGCAGCTTTGAGCAGTACGACAAGGAGTTTGACGAGCTGCGCTGGGTGCGAATGGATGAAGCGGTTCGCCTGCTCGACTTCCAGACCGAGAGCGGACTCGTCCAGCGCGCCTACGACGCGCTCACGCGCGACTGATGCAGCGCACGGCGCTCTACGAGGAGCACCTGGCACTCGGCGCACGGATGGTCGATTTTGCCGGCTGGGAGATGCCCGTCCAGTACGCGGGTGTCATTGAAGAGCATCGCGCCGTCCGCACGGGTGCAGGGCTTTTCGACCTTGGCCACATGGGTGAGATCCGCGTCAGCGGTTCAAGTGCAGGGGCAGCACTCGACTACGCACTGATCTCTACCCCCTCCGCAATGCTCGTCGGGCGGGCGCAGTACAGCATGATCGTCAACGAGGCAGGCGGGATCCTCGACGATCTCGTCGTCTATCGCATTGCCGATGCAGAGTGGCTCGTTGTTGCCAACGCATCAAACAGAACGGTTGTGGCTGCGGCACTCCGTGAGCGTGCGAGTGGATCCGCGACCGTTGTGGACGAGAGTGAAAACACCTCAATGATCGCTATCCAAGGGGTGACGAGCGCAGAGATCTTGGCTTCGCTTATTGCAGAGGACGAGCGTGTGGCGTTCCACGCCCTACGGAACTACTCGGTCGCCACGATGCATCTTGAAGTTTCGGGGGCAGCGATCACCGCCCTCATTGCACGCACGGGATACACCGGCGAGGTTGGGTATGAGATCTACGTTGAGAACGCC
>CAJARA010000071.1 GCA_903944295.1 uncultured Chloroflexota bacterium | reverse complement strand
TAACTGTGCTCGGGCCGTTGCTACTCGTATGGATCAGCCGCCGGCGATCTGCTCCCCGCCGTCGATCGTAATCGTATTCCCCGTCACCCAGTTCATTCCTGGCGCGGAGAGCGCCACAATTGCGCGACCAACATCATCCGGTGTGGTGAGTCGCTTCCCTGGATGCTTCTTCATCACCACGTCAATCCAGTCCTGACTTCCAGGAATCTTACGTAGCGCTGGAGTGTCAACAACGCCAGGTCGCAGTGCGGTGACGGTGGCGCCAGGGACAAGTGTTGCGAGCTCAATGGCGAGCTGACGACAGTGCGCCTCTACTGCGGCCTTAGCGGCGGAGACTGCGCCATACATTGGGACCGCCTTTGACGCGCCTTCGGAGGACGTTGCGAAGATGCGCGTCGTGCCGCCGATAAGCCCAGCGGTGTAGAGGTCCTGTACCCAGTAGACAAGCGAATGCGCCATCACGTCAGAGGTCATATCCATCTGCTTGCGCGTGATCGTTGGGGTCTCGCCAGACGGCAGGAAGGGCTGCAGGCTGCCGAAGGCGAGCGAGTGCAGCACGATGCCGAGTTGTGGTTCGGTGCCAGCGGCGCGCGCGGCGGCGAAGCGCTCGGAGAGCTGCGCGATCACTTCGGCGCGCTTCTCGTCATCGGCGGCGTTGCCCCGGATATAGAGCGCTTCAACGCCTGTCGCCTTCACTGCGGCAATGGCGGCATCAAGTTTTTCGCCGCGGGAGCGACCGAGGTAGACGCCGCAGATGTTGTAACCGGCCTCTGCGGCGTGGCGTGCCGAGGCCTCACCAATCCCGCTCGAGGCGCCGAGCACGAGGGCCCAGCGCTGCACGCTCTTCTCTCCCATCTCAACCTCCTGCGCCTCTCGCTTGCCCGCGCCCACCTGGCACTCTCTCTAGCACTAGGGTAGCCGACCCGCGCGCCCCGCTGAGCTCACGCGTACGATGTGTGGATGGACGACGCAGGGAAACTCCTCCTCATGGCCGTGCATGCCCACCCAGATGACGAGACGATCAGCATGGGCGGCACCCTGGCGCACTACGCCGCCGCGAACTCGGCAACTCGCGGCGAAACAACAGATGTGATCGTGGTGACAGGGACGCGCGGTGAGCTCGGCGAGATCGTCATCCCAGAGCGCGATACACCAGATGAGCACGAGCGACTAGGGGAGACACGCATGGGTGAGATCGCAGCGGCAATGCGCGCACTCGGCGTGGCGCGCTGGGAGAACCTCGGGTACCGCGACTCCGGCATGGACGGCACAGATGGAAACAGCGATCCACGCTCGTTTCACCATCACATCAACACCAATCTGGATGACACCACTGAGCCGCTCGTGCGACTCATTCGCGCAACACAACCAGACGTCATTGCAACCTATGACGACTTCGGCGGCTACGGCCACCCGGATCACATCGCCGCCGCAAAGATCGCGCGCCGTGCATGGGAGGTTGCAGGTGACCCAGCATGGCGACCAGCGGCTGGGCCAGCCTGGTCCCCAAAGAAGCTCTATGAGGTACGTATTCCCGATTCGCAGCGCGACGCCGTGCTGGCACTCCTTGAGTCGCGCGGAATTGAATCGTGGTGGAGTGAACCGAAAGACGTCACGGCAGAAGAGCTAGAGAAGTGGCGTGCCTGGCGCGCCATGATGGCCTGTCCAGATGAACTGATCACAACGCGCATCAACATCAAAGGGCAGCTCGGCGCAAAGCGCCGCGCGATCCAAGCGCACGCGACACAGATCAAGCCAGATGGTCCGCTCTTACTGTTGAGCGAAGAAGATCAGATCGCACTCGGAGCGCGTGAACAGTATCGACTTCTTGCGCATCGACTGAGCAGCGAGCCAACGCTTCCAGAAGAGGATCTCTTCGCCGGACTCCGCTAACTACGCCGCGCGGCGTCCGCGCAGTGACGTGAAAAGTAGGACAACCAAGAAGAGCGCGGTTTCAAACAAGACAATTGCAGCGCCAGACGCAAGGTCCAACGCATAGCTAAGGTAGAGTCCGGCGACTGCAGCGGTGACACCAATGAGCGCAGCGACCAGAATCATCTGACCGAATCGCTTGACGAGCATCTGCGCTGTTGCCGCCGGCGTGGTGATCATGGCGACCACCAAGACAATGCCGACTGCTTGCAGGCTGATGACGATCGTCACAGCAATCAAGATGAGAAGGAGATCGTCAAGGCGGCGGACGGGGAGTCCCGCGGCGCCAGCACCGAGCGGATCAAACGTTGCAAAGAGAAGCTCCTTCCACAGCGCACGAATCACAAGAAGAAGTGCAACCACGAGCACGCTCAGGGCGATCATGTCCGAGACGCTGATGCCGAGCACATCGCCGAACAAGAAGTGGAAGAGATCACCAACATAGTTTGGGATTGACGAGAAGAGTGCAACGCCAAGCGCGAACATTCCCGCAAAGAGAACGCCGATGATGGAGTCCGCGCGAAGTCCAGATCGACGCGTCAGAGCGCCAATACCGAGTGCTGTGCCGATCGCAGCAACGGCGCCGCCAAGGATTATTGGGAGCCCGAGCATGTAGGTAATCACAATGCCAGGGAAGGCTGCGTGACTCACCGCGTCGCCGATGAAGCTCATCCCTTTTAACACCACGAACGAGCCGACCACAGCGCACGCCACCCCAACCAGCGCGCTGGCAACGAGCGCGCGAACGAAGAAGTCGTAGGCGAGTGGCTCAAGGAGTAGGTCGATCGGGTTCACTCATGACCCTCGTGGCTGCCGTGTGAGTGATGTGGGTCATCAAGGAGCACCACGCCGCCATCCGCGAGTGGGACAAGGTGGCCGCCGTACGTCTTCTCGAGCACCTCGCGGTCAAGGACGAGCTGCGCTGGGCCGTGGGCAACCACACGCCCTGAGAGGGCGACCACATCGTGGAAGCGCTGCGCGGCGCAGGCGAGATCATGAGTCGTTGCCACCACAGTCTTCCCTCGCGCCGCCTCGGCATCCAGGATATTCATGATTTTCTCCTGCGTGACCGGGTCAACCCCAGTCACCGGCTCATCCAAGAGGTAGATCTCAGCATCTGCGGCGATCGCGCGCGCAATAAAGACCCGTCGTCGCTGGCCACCAGAGAGCTCTCCGATCTGACGATCGGCGAGGCCAGCCATGTCGACGCGCTCGAGCGCCTCTGCGACGGCGGCGCGATCTGCGGCACCAGCACGACCAAGCGGTCCAATGCGCGGCGTGCGACCCATCGCCACCACTTCATCAACGGCGATCGGAAAGCTCCAGTCAACCTGCTCCGCTTGGGGGACATATGCGACACGCGCCGCATGCACCCCAACAGCGGCACCCAACACCTCAATGGTTCCCGACCACGGCTTCATCAGCCCAGCGATGCACTTCAACAGCGTGGACTTCCCACCACCGTTCGGGCCGAAGATAGCGGTGAGAGAGCCTTGAGCAAGCTCAAGGGTGATGTCGCTGATGGCGGCGCGATCACCGTATCCTGCGGACACGCTGGAGATAGTGACCGCACGCCCCTCAGAACGCGAGAAGGGCGTGCGGCCTTCGATAACTGATGGTGCAACGCGTTCGTTCATTGCACCATCATCGCACTACTTGAACGAAGCCAAGATCGCTGATGCATTTGCACGCATCGCGCCAAGGTAGCTGTTCGCAGGTGCGTCACCGAGTGCGTCGGAGTAGAGGTTCTCTAGGACGGTCGCGCCAGTTTCGGCCGCAACCTGGTCGAGGACCTTTGAAGGAAACTGCGCTTCACTGAAGACTGACGTCACTCCAGCCGCCTTGATTGCGTCAATCAACGCTGCAATCTCCTTCGCGCTCGGCTCTTGCCCGGGTGCTTCCACCGCAACACCAACGATCTCAATTCCGTAGGCGCGAGCAAAGTAACCGAATGCGTCGTGGAACGTGACGATCTTGCGCGCGGAGGCGTCTACCGCTGCGAATCCGACTCGCAACTCTTCGTCCAAGGCTGCGATCTCAGCGAGCCCTGCATCACGTGCTGACTCGATCTCCGCCGCGCGCTCCGGAAGTTCGGCTGCTACTCGCGCAGCAATGCGATCAACATAGATCGCCGCACCCTTTGGGTCGAGCCAGATGTGTGGATCACTGCCACCATGCCCATGCTCTTCACCCTCTTCCTCGTCGTGCTCCTCTCCCTCAAGGTAGACCCACGCGTTGCTCTCGTCGATGCCCTCTGCAAGCTCAAGCACATCCTCTTCGCTCTTGCCAGCAGCTTCGAGCAGCGAGAGTGCCCACTCATCAAGGCCGAGTCCGTTCATGACGATGAGGTCCGCGCCAGCGAGCTTCTGCGCGTCGGCGGGGGATGGCTCAAATGTGTGGACGTCAACACCAGCCGGGACGATCGTTTCGATCATCACGTTGTCACCAAGCGCAAGTTG
>CAJARA010000070.1 GCA_903944295.1 uncultured Chloroflexota bacterium | reverse complement strand
CGTCCAGAAGATCTGGGATCAGCATGTGGTGAGCCAAGACGAGGGGGCGCCCGCCATCCTCGCCATCGACCTCCACCTGATCCACGAGGTGACCAGCCCGCAGGCGTTCACCGGCCTCCGCACGCGCGGCCTAAAGGTGCGTCGCCCAGATAAGACGGTCGCCACCGCTGACCACTCCATCCCGACCACGCCCCGCAACCTCCCGATCGCCGACGAGATGGCGGCGACGCAGGTGAAGCAGCTCGAGACAAACTGCAACGAGTTCGGCATCCCGCTGCACGGCTGGGAGTCGCCGAACCAGGGGATCGTCCACGTCATTGGGCCAGAGCTCGGCCTCACGCAACCAGGCGCGACCATTGTCTGCGGCGACTCGCACACCGCAACACACGGCGCATTTGGCGCGCTCGCGTTTGGCATCGGCACGAGCGAAGTGGAGATGGTGCTCGCAACGCAGTGTCTGCTGCAGCGCACGCCAAAGACGTATCTCGTCCGAGTTGATGGGAAGCTGCAGAAGGGCGTCTCCGCAAAGGACATCATCCTCGCCCTGATCGCGCGCATCGGCGTGGGCGGCGGAACTGGCCACGTCTTTGAATACGATGGTGAAGCGATTCGCGCCCTCTCCATGGAGGAGCGCATGACGATCTGCAACATGAGCATTGAGGGCGGCGCACGCGCCGGACTCGTGGCGCCTGACGAAACCACCTTTGCCTATTTGAAGGGCCGTCCACACGCGCCGCAGGGTGCGGCGTGGGACGAGGCGGTCGCGCGCTGGAAGCAGCTCCCGAGCGATCCAGGCGCAACGTATGACAAGGAGATCGTCATTGATGCGAACACACTGGAGCCGATGGTCACCTACGGCACAAATCCTGGGATGGGCCTGCCGATCAGTGGCAGCGTTCCGGATCCAGCAACAGAGAGCGACCCTGCGAGCGCACGCGCACTGACGCGCGCACTCGAGTACATGGATCTCACCGCTGGGCAGAGCATCTTGAACCAGCCGGTCAACACCGTCTTTATTGGGAGCTGCACCAATGGTCGCATCAGCGACCTGCGCATCGCGGCAGGCGTCCTTAAGGGGAAGCGTGTTGCCAGCGGCGTGCGCGTGATGGTGGTGCCAGGTTCAGCTGATGTGAAGCGGCAGGCGGAGCGCGAAGGGCTCGACACGATCTTCCGCGACGCTGGCGCCGATTGGCGCGAGGCGGGCTGCTCCATGTGCATCGCGATGAATGGCGATCAGCTTGCTCCTGGTGAATATGCGATCAGCACATCCAACCGCAACTTTGAAGGTCGCCAAGGGAAGGGCGGCCGCACCTTCTTGGCCTCACCACTCACCGCCGCCGCAACGGCGCTGAACGGTCGCATCACCGACCCACGGACACTCGCCTGATGGCGGCGCCAAAGGTTGAGCGCTTCAGTAGCGCCCTCATCCCACTCCCCGCAGAGAATGTGGACACGGACCAGATCGTCCCAGCGCGCTACCTAAAAGTCGTCGTGAAGTCGGGGCTCGCCGATGCCCTCTTCCACGACTGGCGCTTCAACGAAGACGGCAGCAAGAAGACGCCGCCATTCGTCCTTGACGATCCACGTTACGCGGGGCGCGGCATCCTCGTTGCTGGCGACAACTTCGGCACCGGCTCAAGCCGTGAACATGCGCCGTGGGCACTCGACGCCTTCGGCATCAAGGCAATCATCTCCACAGGCTTCGCCGACATCTTCAAGAACAATGCGCTGAAGAACGGCATCTTGCCGATCGTTGTGGATGCGGCGTTGCAGGCGCAACTGATGGAAGTCGCGCGAAGCGGCGACGCGGCGCAGGTGAGCGTTGATCTTGCAAGCGCAACGCTGACGACGCCGAGCGGCACGGCGGTGAAGTTCGCGATTGATCCGTTCGCGCAGAAGATGCTCCTCGCAGGGCTCGATGAACTCGACTTCGTCCGCTCTAAGGCTGCCGATATTGAGGCGCATGAGCAGGCGCACCCGGGAACCGTCAACACCACGGCGCCACAGGCGGCGAAGTGAGCGTGGGCAAGTGAGCGGCGACGGAGCGGAGAAGAAGAGCCCGTACGATCGGCCGAGTGACCCTGCGAAGCGACACTCCGCCGCCATGACCGATGGCCCGGATCGCGCGCCAGCGCGCGCGATGTTGAAGGCGATCGGCTTTACGGACGAAGATCTCGCCAAGCCGATCATCGGTGTTGCCACCACCTGGATCGAGACGATGCCATGCAACTACAACCAGCGCGAGCTCGCCGATGCGGTGAAGCGCGGCATTCGGCGCGCCGGCGGCACGCCGATGGAGTTCGGCACCATCTCCGTCTCAGACGGCGTGGCGATG
>CAJARA010000069.1 GCA_903944295.1 uncultured Chloroflexota bacterium | reverse complement strand
CAGAAGGCAATTGCAACGTGGCGCAACAAGTCGTGACGCTGCTCCTCGGGTAGAGTTACAGCATGAGTGCAGCAGAACTGATCGCGTCCGTAGCCGGGGAGCCGTCCATCTGTCGACGGCCGTCGTCTCCCGCCCCGCGACTTCTCGCGCGCTAAGCACCTCGCAGAAGTCTCCCGGGTGGTAGGGACGCCGGCTGCGTCCCAACACATGGCCCTACGGCCATCCACTCCGAACTTCAACGATTGATGAGGTGAACCAGATGTCCCAGATGACCGACTCACGAGGGTTCCGCACCGGCGCCGCGATCAGCGTGCTGCTCCTTGGCGTTGCGGCACTGCTCCACACCAGCGAGCCAACAGGAAGCGCATCGGCGCTTCTCGTCGTGGCGATCGCCGCCGCAATGCTCCTTAGCGCCGCCACCGGGCTGCGCGTCAGCCTGCTCGGCCTACCGTTTCGCATCCTTCGCGAACGCGGCGTGATTGGCGCACCTGCACCGAAAGACCTTCAGCCGGTACCAGGACTTCGCCTCGCGCAGGTGATGGGGGGCACGATGCTCCTCCTCGGCGTACTTGCCGATACTGCGTTCGCCGCGGATCTCGTTGCGCTTGCACTCGTGGTGACTGTTGCTACGCTGCAGTCGTTCCTGGCGATCACGGGAATCTGTGTCGCCTGCAAGCTCTACGGAGTAGTGGTCTGGTTCCAGAACCGCAGTCTTCCGCAGGGTGCAACAACGATCGCACCGCAGAAGATTCGCATGACAAAGGGGAGTGGGCGCTGATGACAACAAAGCTGTTCACCGAGGTGGATGCGAAGGCGGCGCAGCAGCTGCTCAACTCGCCAACGCCGCCACTGCTGATTGATGTTCGTGAGCAGAACGAGTGGGACGCCGGGTATCTTCAAGGGGCAACGCATGCGCCGAAGGGGATGATCAGCTTCACCATCCCAAACATTGCGCCAGAGAAGTCTGCGCCAATCTTGCTCTACTGCGCGGGTGGTGTGCGCTCTGCTGCCGCGGCAGAGACGCTTGCTGGACTCGGCTACACCAATCTCACGTCAATGGCGGGTGGCATCAACGGCTGGAGCGCCGCCGGCCTCCCTGTTGTTGAGACGACCACGCTGACGCCAGAGCAGAAGTCGCGCTATTCGCGTCACCTCCTTCTCCCAGGCGTTGGTGCTGACGGTCAGACAAAGTTGTTGAACTCACGCGTGCTGATGGTTGGCGCTGGCGGGCTCGGCGCGCCGGCGGCGCTCTACCTTGCGGCGGCTGGCGTTGGCACGTTGCGCATCATCGACTTCGATTCTGTAGAGGCATCCAACCTGCAGCGTCAGGTGATCCACACCACCGATCGCGTCGGGATGTTGAAGGTGGAGTCTGCAGCGACGCAGATTCGCGCACTCAATCCAGATGTTGAAGTTGAGCCGATCAACGGAATGCTCACCACCGAAAATGTCGCTTCACTGTTGGATGGCGTGGACCTTGTGATTGACGGCACCGACACCTTTGAGGCGCGGTACGCGTTGAACGATGCGGCGGTGAAGCTCGGCATCCCTGTGGTACATGCAGGCGTCTTCCGTTTTGAGGGGCAGCTCACCGTGCTGGCTCCAGGACGCGGCCCCTGCTACCGCTGCCTTCATCCAACACCGCCACCAGCGGAGATGGCGCCGAGCTGCGGCGTTGCAGGCGTACTCGGTGTCCTTCCGGGCGTGATCGGCGTGCTGCAGGCAACCGAGGCGCTCAAGATGCTGCTTGGAATTGGCGAGCCGCTGATCGGCCGGCTCCTCCTCTGGGATGCGCTTGAGGGAACCTTCACAGAACTCACAGTGAAACGAGACCCGCACTGCGTTGCATGCGGCGACGGCACAGCGAAGGGGGGAGCAGCATGAGTATCAGCGTCAGGATTCCACCAGTCCTTCGGACACAGACGGGCGGCGCGAAGATCGTCAGCGTTGATGGCGCATCGCTCGGCGCGGTGCTCACCGCTCTGACTGCGGCGCACCCAGATCTGCGCGAGCAGATCTTTGAAGCGGACGGCACGCTGCGTCGCTGGGTAAACGTCTACGTTGATGGTGCTGATGTGCGCCATCTCGCAGGACTCGAAACGCCAACGCACGACGGAATCGAAGTGGTCATCCTTCCAGCGATGGCGGGCGGCTCCGTCGCACCGGTCAGCGCGCGCTAGTGCGCTACGAACAGATCGGGGAGGTGATCGGCGGCACGCCGCTCATTCGCGTTGACGCGCTCCTTCCTGAGGCGGCGCGCGCGAAGGGGATCCACCTCTTCGCCAAAGTGGAGCTCCTTGGGCCAACCGGCTCCATTAAGGACCGCACCGCCAAGGCGCTGATCGACGACCTTCTCTTCAAGGGGCTGCTCACACCTGGGAAGGAGCTCCTTGAGCCAACGAGCGGGAACACTGGCGCTGCGCTCGCCGTGCACGCCGCGGCACGCAGCATCCCGCTCACACTGGTGATGCCAGCAAACGTCACTGAAGAGCGCCGCGCCTTCGTGCGCGCGCTCGGCGCCACGATCATTGACTCCCCAGCCGATCAAGGTTCAAACGGCGCCGTTCTGCTCGCACGCGCCATGGCAAAGGCGGACCCCAAATACGTCTCGCCAGATCAGTACAGCAACCAGGCGAACCCGAAGGTGCACGAGGTGACCACCGCGCCAGAAATTCTCACCGATCTTCCCGAGGTGGATGTTGTTGTTGCTGGACTCGGTACTGGCGGCACCGCCACGGGCCTTGCGCGCTACTTCGCGCGCGAGAAGCCGAGCGTCAAGATTTGGGCCGCCGAGCCGATGCCCGGCGAGAAGGTCACTGGGCTTCGATCGCTTGAAGATGGCTTCACGCCCGAGGTGATGGAGACCGAGCTGCTCGCCGGACGCGTGCTGGTCAACAGCCGCGATTCCATCATGGCGTCGCGCGCACTTGCGCGCAGCAGCGGCATCCTTGCCGGCCCATCAACTGGCGCAACGCTCGCCGTTGCGCTGCGCGTTGCGCGCGACGCAGCGCCAAACAGCAACATTGTCTTTATTGCCTGTGATGCTGGATGGAAGTACTTCTCTGCTGGACTCGATGACGGGAACCTTGATGAGATGGAAGACGCGCTCGAGGGCGATGTCTTCTGGTGGTAGCGCGCAGTTGAGCCTCGCCGGTCGACCTGCAAGCGTCTCGCTGCCGCGAAATATCGCCGATGCGATCCGCGCACATGCGCGAGCTGAGGCGCCGCGCGAGGCGTGTGGGATCATTATTGGAAGCGCGGCGGCTGCATCTGGTGGTGCCCCGCTGCGATGGGAACCAACTACGAATGTGCTCGCCTCAGCAACGCTCTATGAGATTGATCCAGCACAGCTCTTGCGCATCAGCATTGCCGCGGATGACGCGGACGAGGTGATCTGGGGGATCGTCCACTCCCACGTTGCTTCGCCAGCGAAGCCGTCGGTCACGGACACTGGCGTGGCTGGCTACCCCGACGCGCTCTACCTGATCGTCTCTCTTGCGCAGAGCCAGTCGGCCCCAGACGGTGAGCCAGGGATTCGCGCCTGGTGGATCGTGAACCGCGAGGCGACTGAGGTGCCGCTAGCGATCGGATAAGGCTCGTTCGGACGTGGTGGCTACGGCGTGACGCGTAGCTGTATGAGTGTTCCACCCCAGCCATCTAGTACCCAAGTGTTGCCCGCGGCATCATGCACAATCCCGATTACTCCGACGCGTACCGAGGTGGCGTTGAAATTCAGCAACTCAGAAGCTTTAGTACCCGGATCCGCATCTATAGGTATCCCGAGCAACTTTCCGTCGCAGTAATCTGCGAAGAGATACCACTCCTCTACGACAGCACCACCAATGACGGCGCATGGGCCACCTTTTACATGTTCGTATGTTGTGATCGGATCAACTAGCGAAATAGTTGCCGCTGGCTTCTTGGACTCATCACCGTCACCATAGCCATAGTCGCTTGGTACATAACGAGGCCACTCGCGGGATCCCTCAAAGATTGGCCAGCCAAAGTTTGCCCCCTCGGCTTCAGCGAGCGCAATGCGATTCACCTCTTCGATGCAGAACTGTCCAACGTCTGCAACCCAGAGCGCCTGATGCTCAGCATCTACGGTGATTCGAAACGGATTTCTTAGTCCAGAAGAGAAAATTACTGGGCCACTCGTTGGACCATCAACGTCAAAGGCGACGAGCTTTCCAAGCATGCTTGACTTGCTCTGTGCCTCATTAGGCTTCGAGTCGTCCCCGATGCCAACGAGAAGCCGTCCATCTGGGAGAAAGGCGACTCCGCCACCTGCATGCCAACCATCTTCACGCGGAACGATTTGCAGAATTTTGAGACTTTCGAGGTCCGCGCGAATTTCATCCGAGAGGTCGATAGAGGCGATTGTGAGCGCACGATCTAGCGCGCGAGTGAAGACAAGGAAGAGTCGCGATTCGCCGTTCAGGCCATACCGCGGGTGAAGAGCCATCCCGAGGAGTCCCCCCTCAACGGTCGCGTCCACTTGCGTGCTGAGGTCAACAACTTGCTGACGCGTAGTCATAGAGGCGTCTAGATGGGTGATCACCCCGCGCCTCTCCGCAACCAAAAGCTCCTTTCCTGGTGCAGATATCACCGCCGTTGGAGATTGAAACTCGCTAACCGTGCTGCTTATGGTCACGGTTGGTGGGGTGCCGATGGGGGCACTCTGCGCAACGGTCGCGCTAGCGCCGATGCAGTCGATGATCTTCTCCGCGACGAGCGATGGCGTTAGATAGGTAGCTCCAGTGATGACGAGTGCACTCGTGGCTAATACCCCGCCGATAAGCAGCGCCCCAGCAAGGCCGAGCAGCGGTGGTCGTTGGCGAGGCATGTGCGTTGAGCGTTCATCAATCGGCTCCATGAATACAGGATAGCCGAGTGGTGCCGTCCATTCGGCACCGCCATGCTCTACGATGCTCGTAGAACCCTCAAGTGAATCGCGCGGAAGAGTTCGTGGGGTGATCGGGTCACACTGATCGCAACTGCGGCGCCGACGGAGCAACGGTCCGGAACCTCTCAGGCAGATGGACCGCGCGGGGATGGGGACGCTGGAGAGCGTTGAGTGGAGTGATCCGCGCAGCGCGCCGACGGAGGAACTTGCGAACGCTTGTT
>CAJARA010000068.1 GCA_903944295.1 uncultured Chloroflexota bacterium | reverse complement strand
TCGAGCGCACATTGCCGCGGTGATCAACACGCTACCGCTCGCATACTTTGCCGCAGCGCTCCCGCTCGTTGTGTACACGATGATTGCGCCAGGCGAGATTCTTACGCGCATCAGCAGCGAATCAGTCGCTGTAGAGATCGTGCGGTCGATTGTTGGGACTGCGGGGGTACTTCTCGTGATGCCGCTCAGCACGGCGGCGGCGATCCTCGTGGGAGTTGGCGAAGAGGGTTAGCTAGACGGCGTGTTCGGCGAGCCAGCGCTCAGCGTCGAGCGCGGCGCGGCAGCCATCACCGGCGGCGGTGACCGCTTGGCGGTAGCGGTGGTCGTGCACGTCACCTGCAATAAAGACGCCGTCAATGGCGGATGCAGAGCTGTGCTCCTTCACCTGCAGGTAGCCGGCGGCATCTACTGGTAGTGCACCTCCGAGTAGTTCGGTGTTCGGCTTATGTCCGATCGCTACGAAGAGGCCGCCAACAGCGAGCTGCTCCGTTGCACCGCTCACGGTGTCCTTCAGCTTCAGCGCCTCGGTCTTCTTCTCGCCGATCACTTCAACAACTTCGCGATTGAAGTGGATCTGAATCTTCTCGTGTGCCTGTGCGCGCGCAACCATGATCTTGCTGCCGCGGAAGGCGTCGCGGCGGACGAGGAGGTGCACCTTCGTGGCGAAGCGTGTCAGGAAGAGCGCCTCTTCAAGCGCAGTGTCACCGCCACCGACCACCGCCACCTCTTCGCCCTTGAAGAAGAAGCCGTCGCAGGTGGCGCACGAGCTGACGCCGCGTCCGCGTAGTCGCGTCTCGGATTCAAGGCCGAGCCAGATTGCAGATGCGCCCGTTGCAATCACCACCGCATCGGCGGTGAACTCGCGGCCTGCGCTCCAGGCGCGGAAGGGTCGCTTGGAGAGGTCAACGCGCTCAACATCTTGGTTGACGATCTGCGTGCCGAACCGCTCCGCCTGCGCGATCATCTTCGCCATCAGGTCTGGTCCGTTAATCCCCTCCGGGAATCCGGGAAAGTTCTCAACTTCACTGGTGAGCATCAGCTGTCCGCCAGGTTCGTAGCCTGCGAGGAGCGTCGGTGCGAGCTGCGCGCGCGCCGCATAGATGGCGGCGGTGAGCCCAGCGGGACCCGAGCCGAAGATCATCAGCTTGGAGTGCGAAGTGGTAGCGGCGACGTTCGCTGCAGGGGCCGCGGTGGGTGTGGCGGCTGGCTCGCTTGAGCCGAAGTCGATCGTGAAGCCCTTCTCTGTCATGGCTTGATTGTAGGCGCTTGTTGAGCGGGGCGATCAGCGGAAGAGGTCCCAGTCGGGGGGCATCAGGCTCTCACGGACGCTCCCGTTCTCGGTGGGGGCTGGCTTCGCGCCGCGGATGAAGGCGAGTGGGCGCCTGGCACTCTTGCCGAGCGCAAGCTCCGCCGCGGCGGCGATCTGATCGGCAACGGCGCGCACGGTGGCCGCCATCACGCGACCGTCCGCGTCGGGCTGGCCGCGCAGATCCTCTAGTGCTGCGATCCCAGCGAGTCCGATCGCAACGTCGGTGATGCCGAGCCGCCAGGGGCGACCGAAGGAGTCGGTGATGATCACGCCAGGTGCCACGCCAGTGCGCGCGCCGATAGCGGCGCGGATCCGTGCCGCAGAGGCGTCGGGATCACGCGGGAGTAGGGTGACGATCTCGCCACTGCGCGGACCAACGTTGCTCGCGTCAACGCCAGAGTTTGCCAAGACGAAGCCATGTGCCGTCTCGGTGATGATCACGCCGCGGTCCATGCGCACCACGCGCACCGCCTCCTGCAGCACCACCTCCACCTGTCGCGCGTCGCGCTTCCACCTCTCGGCGTACGCAACCGCCTCTGGTCGTGGAGTGATGCTGGTGAGATCAACGATCGCCCCCTCCGCCTTGGAGACGATCTTCTGCGTGACGCTGATCACGTCATCTGTGCGGAGTGGCCCAAGGGAGCGCTCGCTGATGAAGCGCTGCAC
>CAJARA010000067.1 GCA_903944295.1 uncultured Chloroflexota bacterium | reverse complement strand
CTGGGTGGATCAGGGGACGGCGCCCGCGCCAGATGGATCGCCGGCGACTGGTGAGCCGTGTCTCGTCTGTCCGTATCACGGCTGGACATACGACAAGAGCGGCACGGTGCGACGCATCCCCGCGGTGCACGGTCGTGCGATCCCGCGACGCGCAAAGATCGAGCGCTACGCCGCAACGGAACACGCGGGGCTGATCTGGGTGCTGATGGATCCAGGGCCTGGTGGATGGGAAGATCCTGCGCCGCTCTTCCCGCTGCCAGCGGTGCCGTGGTGGGGAGATCCGAAGCTGCGCACGATTCCCATCAACACCTACGACTGGAAGAGTTCGCCCGCGCGCCGCATCGAGAACTTCATCGACTTCAGTCACTTCCCCTGGGTGCACGAAGGGATCTTGGGGGATCGCGCCAAGCCGCTCAGCCCAGAGCACGTGGTGACGAGTGACGGCGAGACGATCAAGTTCCAGATCGCTCTCGAAGAGCCACAGACGAGTGTCAAGGGCGACGTAGTACCTGGCGCAAAGGTGCAACGCGATCCAACCACCTACACCGTGCACCTGCCGTACTCGGTGACGCTCGACCAGCAACTCCCCGATGGGAATCGCTTCATCTTGTTCATTGCCGCGGCACCGCTCTCTGCAAAGGAGACGCGTACGTTCACCTGGAACGCGCGCACGTATCGCATGGAACCGGAGGCGGACGAAGAGTTGGCAAAGTTCCAGGAGCTGATCCTCGACCAGGACCAGCCGATCACCGAATCACAGCGACCAGAGCAGCTCCCCATCGACCTCTCCGAAGAGCTGCACATCGCAGGGCCGGACCAGGCCTCCATTGAGTACCGGCGCATCCTCGGAAGGCTCGCCGCAGAAAGGTTGGCTGCTGAATGAGCGAATCGGGTTGGCGCGCATTTCTCGCCGCGTCGGGCGTTGGCGACTGGGCCGTGTTGCACGGCGGTCCGACCGCGGTGTATCGCACCGCGTCGCTTACCGACGCTGCCTCTTTGGCACAGGCGATTGCTGCGGTGCCCGGCCTTGATGGCACTCATGCGCAGATCAACCTGCTCTCTGATCGCGTGACCGTTCGGCTCACGCGCGAGGTCTGGAAGATCGAGGAGTCGCACATTGAACTCGCGCGTGCGGTTTCGGTGGTGGCGAAGGCACATGGTGCCGTGGCTGACCGAAGTGCGGTGAACGAGGTGCAGGTTGCGATCTCAGCGAAACCTGACGCAATTGACCTCGGCTTCTGGCGCGCGGTGCTCGGCTATGCGCCGATGCAGGGGGACAACGCGATCGATCCGCTCGGCAACAGCTCCACCGTCTGGATGCAAGAGCTTGATGCGGCGAAGCCGCTACGCCACGCCATGCACATCGACGTCTCGGTGCCGCGCGAACAGGCGGCAGCTCGACTCGCCGCTGCGGTGGCGGCTGGTGGCGTGATCGTTGACGACTCGCATGCACCAGCCTCATGGATCCTTGCCGATCGCTCGGGGAACAAGGTCTGCATCGCCGCCTGGCCGGACGGCGCCGTGGATCCGAGCGAAACGAGTGCCGATTAGGCGTTCCGGAGCCCGGACGGCACGGCTGAAACCCTCTCCTGCAGGTTAGAACAGATGTTCTATACTCCCCCGTCCAATGGGAGAAGCCGCCGCAGCAACTGAGGCTCTTGCCCGCATCCAGCAGCGCTGGGGTGTGGGGGTCATTCGGCGTGGGCGCGTTGTCACCGATCCGCAGCT
>CAJARA010000066.1 GCA_903944295.1 uncultured Chloroflexota bacterium | reverse complement strand
TGCCGATCATGCGCGCCTCACCATGTTCAAGCCGAATGTAGGCGTCGCCGATATCTGCCTTTCCGGCGCGGATTGACTTGATTTCCGTCCCCGTCAGCACCACACCCGCCTCAAAGCGGTCAAGAATCTCGTACTCGTGGGTGGCCTTCCGGTTCGAAGACAGCGTCGTACCGTCTGCTACGGCAACCGGCTTCTTCGTGGCCATGAGACCTCCTTGACGCTATGAGATGAGAAAGGGCGCCGGCCGTGTGGCCAGCGCCCTCTCAGAACGTCACCGCTCTCGCGGGCCGGTTAAGCGCCGACCTCACGAGAGGCGGTCGTACAACTGTCTATTGACACTGCACACCACCTCCTTCCGTCTGCCGTAAACGATACGGCGCAGCGGCGCGCGGCGCAAGGGGAGTGTGGAGCGAGGCGGCTAGGCCCGCTACTTCAGTAGGTCGAGCGCCTTGGTGAGCACCAGATCGTCGGCCCCCTGGGTTGTGACAGGGGCAATCGGGTAGTCCGGGGCAATACCAACCTTGTGGATCCAAGTGCCGTTTGGCGTGAGCCACTTTGCAATCGTGAGTTTCAACCCTGAGCCATCTGAGAGGTCAATAAAAGTTTGTACAACACCCTTGCCGAAGCTCGTCTCGCCAACGAGTACCGCGCGGCCACGATCCTGCAGGGCGCCCGCAAGAATCTCACTTGCAGAGGCACTCCCTTTATTGATCAAGACAACGAGTTTGATGGAAGGGTCTGTTGCAAGACCGCCGCCGCTCGCCCGTGTCTCTGTGCGCTTTCCGTCACTCGTCTCTTCCATATAGACAACGCCGTCGCCAATGAACTCACTCGCAATAGCGAGCGCAGCGGAGAGGTAGCCGCCCGGATTGTCACGAAGGTCGAGGACGATGCGCGTGGTGCCTGCATCAATAACCTTCTGGAGTGCCGTGTGAAACTGCTCGGACGCAACCTCACTGAATTCTGCAAGACGGATGTAGCCAACACTCTCACCGGAAGTGGTGGAGAGCTGCTTCGGCTCAACGGCTGGGACAACGATGACATCGCGAATAATTGAGATGTCGTTCGGCGCATCTTCGCCGCGCACCACAGTGATAACCACTGTCGTGCCTTTCGCGCCGCGCACCTTTCGGACTGCGGAGTCAAGCGTCTCACCATCAACGCTGACGCCATCAACTGCGGTAACACGATCACCACTGATAATCCCTGCCGCCTTTGCCGGTGAGCCGTCAATTGGTGAGACAACAAGGAGGTAGCAGTCTGGTCCAATCGTGGTGCACGAATCACCAGTCGGGCTGCGACTTTCAATGACGGCGCCGATCCCCTCAAAGCTTCCAGAGAGATCGCTGATCATCGCCGCCATCTCTTCGCTGGTGAGGTACTGCGAGTACGGATCGTTCAGCGATTCAACGAGCCCCCTGATGGCACCGTCAATAAGCTGCTGCTCTGTCTCGTCGCCAACATGGCGTTGCTCGACGAGGTCCAGCACTTCGTTAAATCGAGAGAGATCAATCGCGCCGCTTGCCCCAGCTGATGTGCTAACGGTCGAGCCGTTGTTGTAGCCGAGCGTGTAGACGCCAACCGCAAGCGTGATCGCCAAAAGGATTGCACCAGCGCGTGTGACGAGCGGCGGGCGCTTGCTGTTCATGCCAACGAATCGCTGCTGCATCTGCTCTCCCTCCTCTCTTCAGGCTGTCTCGCAGGTTCTTCTTCCTGCGCGTTGGCCTACGGTTGCGACCCTAGTTAAGTCGGCCTCGTAGAGAGAGTAGCGCGCCGAGGGCGCCGAGTCCGAACCCAGCAAGGAGGACGGAGATCGCAACTTGACCGGCGAGGATCGCCGACGTTTCAACGGGGAGA
>CAJARA010000065.1 GCA_903944295.1 uncultured Chloroflexota bacterium | reverse complement strand
CCAGAGACTGCCGCGGTGCGGGCTGCAGTGAGTGCCGCTGCGGCAACGATCCCGCGCAGGCCGCTCGCCCCTGGCCGCTCCACCAGCACCACGCCGCCGATCGGTGCGCCGCCGCCACCACTGATCCACTTCGCGCCAGCCACCCTGCCATCTAGCGCATCAATCGCCGCGGGCATCGCATGCGCAAATGGTGCGCCGCCGCCAAGGTCGAGCGGAACCTTCGGCGGCTGATGCGCAGCACCACGCGCCACATCCCGCAGCGCACGCTCCACGAGCGTGATCTGCTCGCTAATGCTCGGAAGGAGGCTGATCACTTCCGTCTCGTTGAGATACCTAGTGTTTGCTAATTCATTCACAGTCGGAGCCTAGCATCCGCCTTAGGAGCAACATGAGCAAGACGTGGATTCTTCATCAAGCGGCGGGGCTGACGATCAGCAGTGTCCGTTGTGATGTAGTCATCCGAGCGCGCCTTACGAGCGATGAAACAAACGTCTGATGCGAAGCACGATACGGTAGGCAATGCCGCTGCTCAATGCTCGGATCATCGTGCGTAGAGTGAGCAGAGTTCTGTGCTTCGTAAATCCATTTGATGACTGTGTGTCGTCGCTCTGCACCACGCCGGTTGCGCTAAGTGCGCCAAGCACAGCATCAGCAGCCACGCGCGCCGCTGTGCTAACTGACACAGATTGCTCAGACGCGTCAACGGGAACCTGAATCTGCGCGTTGAGAAGCTTCACGTCACCGATGATGCGGATGCCGCTCTCCTGAAGACCCGCGGTGATCTCGCTTTGCATCGCCGATACTGCCGACACCGCGCTCTGCGGGAGCGATATTTGCAGCCTGCCTGCCACCTCGCTGGCAAGGAGACGATTTGCCGCTGCGGTACTAATGATTCGAGCATTAGAGCTCCCACCACGCTGCTTCAAGAGCGTGGCATTGAGTTGCTGTAACGCGACCGCTTCAAGCATTGAGAGTGAGCGATTAGATTGATCAGCCACGCCGTCAAACACCGCAGATGGAGTGCCGAGTACCTGTGATAGCGCCACCAACGTGTCACCTGGTCGCTCTTCATTGAGCACGATGAGGTTGACGCGATTCGGTCCGATCGCACGCGCCCATCGTGCGGCAAGGTGGTCGTGTCGCTCCGCACGCCAGAACCGATCGTTCCCAGCGAGCTCGTGACCCGAAGTCCCTTGTGCGACCATTTTGTCTACCCACTCCGACAACGATTGAGATGATCCCGACTTCACCCGCTCTTGCCAGTAGGAGGGAAGGATGCGAGATATTGGACGAGCGGCTAAAACTACCGATACTCGCTCAGCCCCAATGGACTCTGTGATCCGTTGAATCACCGCCTCGTCTGCAAAGCCGAGGAGCTCATTGCTGTAAATCACACGCGCCGAACCACTTCGCGTTATCTCCTGGAGTAACCCCTTCCAGGCACCACGGCGCGCGGCCACAATGTCATTGAGGTAGTGGCCGCCGAATAGATCTGCAATGGCGTCGGAGTGGCGCGTGATGGCACGAACGCCGTGGGTAGCTAGTTCGTCTTTCCGTGTTCGCAGTGCGTGCTGGATCGAGGTGGATGCACACTTTGGCGGTCCGATGTGCAAGATGATCTCTTCAGGGCTCATTGTGCCAGTCCTCACTCGCCACGTCAGGCGTTTGATTCGTCCAGCTTCTGGGCACGCTCGAAGTTTGATGGCAGACCGCTAAACATTAAAGCGGAACTCCACCACATTG
>CAJARA010000064.1 GCA_903944295.1 uncultured Chloroflexota bacterium | reverse complement strand
CGCGGTGAGTCGTATGGCGCGGCGCTCGTCAGTTCGCAGCACCTGGCGCAGGAGTTGACCACTGGGCTCTCAACGGCGGAGCTGCTGCTCCGCTCCTCCACGCTCGCCTCGGCGAACGATCTGCTCGCCCCTGCGCGCGCGATCACTCCATGGCTTCGACCGCTTGACCACGCCCTGCGCCGCGTGCTCGGACGACCCCTCTCGCTCTCAGGTTCAGGGCCAACCCTCTTCCTCCTCTATCCTTCGCTCTACGATGCGTCAGCGGCTGGAGCGCTGCTCGAGGCGGCGGTTGCCCGCGGTGAGCTAGAGCTACCGCCAGGTGGCGTGACGATCACCGCGACAGAGTTGGCATAGCGAGAGGAGTGCATCATGGCGAAGGCAATTAATGGACCTGGAGTTGCACCAGCGATCGGACCATATAGCGCAGCGATCGCCTCTGGCGATCTCCTCTTCTGCTCTGGGCAACTCGGCATGGACCCTGCCACCGGCGAACTTCGTGACGGCGTTGCAGCGCAGGCGGAGCAGGCGCTCGTGAATATTCGCGCACTCCTCGCCGCCGCTGGGTTCGGTGTTGAGCACGTGGTGAAGTGCACCATCTTCCTGACGAACCTCGCCGACTTTGCCACCGTCAACGAGATCTATGGCCGCACCTTCTCGGAGCCGTACCCGGCACGCTCAACCGTGCAGGTGGCGGGGCTCCCCAAGGGGGGGCTCGTGGAGATTGAGGCGATCGCCCAGAGGGTCGGCTAGACTCTCCTCCAGATGACACCCTCAAGTACTGGGCCGGAGCGCCTTTCGGGCGTGACGGCCATCATCCTCGCTGCTGGAGTCGGCTCGCGCATGGGCGCCGCCGAACCGAAGGTTCTGCACCCACTGCTCGGCCGTCCGATGGCCCTCTGGGTGCTGGAGTCGATCCACACCGTGGCGAGCGATCCTGCGATCCTCCTCCTCTCACCAGCAACCGCTGCGCTCCATGCGCTCGCCCCAAAGGGGACGCTGCGCGCCGAGCAGCCTGAGCCGCGCGGCACGGGTGACGCGGTGCGTTGCGCCATCCCGGTGCTGCCAGTGGGCGCAACCGAGATTCTGATTGCTTGCGGCGACACACCGCTCCTTGAACCGAGCACGATCAGTGCACTGATCGCCGCCCGCCGCGCCGCCAAGGTGCCGCTCGCTCTCGCCGCCTTCCACGCCGAAGATCCGACCGGATACGGCCGTGTGGAGCTGAACGACGCTGGTCGCGCCACGCGCATCATTGAAGAACGCGATGCGTCGCCCGAGACGCGGGAGAGTGATCTCGTCAACGCGGGGCTTTACGTCGTTGAGCGCGCCTGGCTTGAGACTGCGCTGAAGGGACTCGTCGCTTCCAAAGCAACGGGTGAGATCTACCTCACCGACCTTGTTGCCGCCGCAGCAGCGGCTGGCAGCCCAGCCCCAATCCTCCTTGGGAGTGGAGCAGACCTTGAAGGGGTGAATGATCGCCGCCAGTTTGCCGACGCCGCAGCGGCGCTACGTGAACGGATCAATGCGGGGCATATGGAGCGTGGTGTGGGGATGGTTGATCCGACCACGATCTGGATCGACCCTACGGTTGAGATTGCGGCAGACGTGACGATTGAGCCGAACGTGATGAT
Source organism: uncultured Chloroflexota bacterium (assembly GCA_903944295.1). Classification (GTDB taxonomy): domain Bacteria; phylum Chloroflexota; class Limnocylindria; order Limnocylindrales; family Limnocylindraceae; genus Limnocylindrus. The sequence goes on along the minus strand of CAJARA010000064.1, from coordinate 1,589 downwards.
CAGTGGCGCCACAGCGATCGGCGCGCGTAGTTGCATCGAGTCTGGCTCGCGTATCCACCAGAGTCAGATCGGTGAAGGCTGCACGGTTCGGTCGAGCGATATCAGTGAGTCGCGTCTGCGCGATGGTGCCGAGGTGGGGCCGTTCGCACACATTCGCCCTGGCTGCGACATCGGCGCCGGTGCGCACGTGGGGAACTACGCCGAACTGAAGGCGACGATACTCGGCGCGCGCGTCAAGGTTGGTCATCACAGCTACCTCGGCGACACGACCGTTGGCGAGGCGGCGAACATTGGCGCAGGGACGATCACCGCTAACTATGACGGCGTGGCGAAGCATGCGACCTCAATCGGCGCGGGTGCCTTCACAGGGATCGGCACACTCATCGTTGCGCCACTGAGCATGGGGGCAAAGTCAAAGACTGGCGCAGGAACGGTGCTCCTTGAGGACCTTCCAGACGGCGCACTCGCGGTAGGGGTTCCGGCACGCATCATCACCGGGAGAGAGTGATCTGAATGCTTGCTGATCTTGGTCTGATCCTGCTGCTGATTCTCCTTAACGGCTTCTTCGTTGCTGCGGAGATCGCCTTTGTTACCGTCCGACGTACGCGTCTTGATGAGCTCGCCGATGAGGGAGATCGACGCGCCGCACGCGCGCTACGCCTCCTTAAAGACCCAGGCCGCTTCTTGGCCGTAATTCAGGTTGCGATCACCTTCCTCGGCGCACTCGCTTCGGCGGTTGCAGCGGTGAGCATCGTTGAGCTGCTTGCAACGCCGCTTAGCGGCGTCTCGTGGATCGGTGAGCGGGCTGGCGCGCTCGCCCTTCTTGTCGTCACCCTCCTCGTCTCCATCGTCTCCATCGTGCTTGGCGAACTGATCCCGAAGGGATTCGCCTTGGCAAACCCTGACCGGATCGCACTCGCCGCATCGGGACCAATCTCCCTCTTTGCCAAGATCGTGAGCCCACTCGTTGCACTCCTGGTCCTCCTCACCAAGGCGATCTCTAAACCGTTCGGCATCGACCCAACGCGCACCCCAGAGCTCTCCGCCGCGGAGATTCGCCTGATCGTTGAGCAGGGGAGCCAGCAGGGTGTCCTTGAGGCGGAAGAGGAGCAGATGATCTCCGCCGTGATGTCACTCAGCGACTCGAAGTTGCATGAGGTGATGGTGCCGCGAATTGACATCGTTGCGATTGATCAAGAGGCAACGTTCGATGAGGCGGTTGAGGTTGTCCTCAAAGAGGGTCACAGCCGAACACCGCTCTATCGAGAGTCGGTCGACCATATCGTCGGCATCCTCTACGCCAAAGACCTGCTGCGACTGATCGCCGCTGGTGGGCCGCGACCACGCCTCCGCGACATCATGCGCCCAGCACTCTTCGTCCCTGAGTCACAGTCGGTTGATGATCTGCTGCACGAGCTGCAGCGCCGAAAGGTGCACATGGCGGTTGTCTTGGACGAGTACGGCGGTACCGCCGGCCTTGTCACCATCGAGGATCTTCTCGAAGAGATCGTAGGAGAGATCCAGGACGAGTTCGACGAAGAGGAGCCGATGAAGGTGGAGATCGGGCCGGGCGAGGTGATCCTGGACGG
>CAJARA010000063.1 GCA_903944295.1 uncultured Chloroflexota bacterium | reverse complement strand
GGGTGGAGCGAAGCGAAGCGGGCAAGGAGGCCGAGCGCGTCGAGCCGATCACTATTCACCGAGTCAGGGTACCATCGGCGCATGGGTGCACAAGACACAACTGACGCCTTCTTCGAGCTGCTGAACGCGGACGACCGCGATGGCGCACTGAAGATGATGGAAGAGCGCGTAGAGATGCGCATCCACGTTGGCGAAGGGGTCCAAATGTTGAAGGGGCTTGAGCGCGTCGGCGGCTGGTTCCTCCGTGCCGACAAGGGGTTGCGCATGATCCCTGGGGAGATCAAGGACACCGGCCATCAGGTGGAGTGCGACATCCTCGTCGTTCGCCCTGGTGCGAAGAGCCACAAGCTTGACGCCACCTTTAAGGTGGAGGCCGGGAAGATCACCAGCATCAATCTCTCTCCAGCGAAGGGCTAACCTTCGCCCGTTACGGACTCGGTGAGATCACCACATCTGGAATGACGGACGGAATGATGATCTGCTGCCCAATCTTTAGGTTCCCTGGATCTTTCACCTCTGGATTCGCGCCAAGGATCGCCTCCACGCTGATCTTGAACTCCTGGCTGATATCAAAGAGGGTGTCTCCGCTCTTGATCGTGTAGATCACCTGCGCAGGCGTTGGCTCAGGTGTTGGCGATGCGTCAGCGGTAGCGGTGGCGCTTGCCACAGGGGTCGGCTCACTCCCCACTCCGTCAATGAACGAGCCGATGCTCTTCAGAATCGACGGAGTCGCGAAGAGGGCAACCCCAAGCAGCAGGATGAAGGCGGCGAAACTTCGCAAGCTGCTCAGCCGTCGCGGCAGCCTGATCATTGCGCGTGGCACCTCATCTTCAAGGGTGCGGCGCTGATGTAGCGGTACCACGCGAACGCGCTCCTCCTCTTCATGGCTTAGCGGCCGCTGTGGCGCTGCGGCGAGTGACCAGATCGTGCCGTCACTGCTGGAGTCGAAGGGCTGCTCCCCGTCGCCACGCGACGCCGCAGCGAGCGCGTCAACACTCACACCCTGTGATGTAGACCACGCGTCGCTCCCCACCGCCGGCGGTGTTGCGGTGCTGATCGCCTGCGCCGCTTCGCGCGCCGCCCATGCAACAAAAAGAGGGCAACTGCTGAACGTTGCGGTGAGACAGAGCTGCTCCTGGTGGTCTAGTTCGATCGGCTGTGAAGGACGTTGCGCAAAACAGGCGTGCGCGGCGTTCGCCCCTGAGAGGCGCTTACCAGAATCCGTCGCAAGGGCAATAAACGGGCAGGTCGTCGCACTCATGCCGCCGATCCTACCCCTTCGCGCCAGACCGTTTCCATTCGCTCAGAGAGGGCGTGGCTCCACTCGGCGGCAAGCGTCAACTCTTCGCGTGATCCTGGTACTGGTGGCGTATCGCCAGGCTGAACGACCCAGGTATCTGCAAGTCCGATGATCTCAATTCGTGGAAGGCCGAAGCGGCGATTACGGAAGCGGAAGACGACCGGAACAATTGGGACGCCGGTACGGATACCGATCACCGCCGCCCCCGGCCGAAACTCCGCGAAACGATCAACTGGGCCGCTTGTGCCACCCTCCGGCATCACCGCATAGTGCGCCCCCGCAGCGAAGACCGCCGTGGCGGCGGCGAGGTGCGTCTCAATGCCGCTGCTACCGCGCCAGACAGGGAGGAGTCCGCCGAGTCGACGCAACATGCCGGCGCGAATGCGACCACGCCCAACGATGAAGGGGCCAAGGCCGAGCCACCAGATGCGCGGCTCCGCCGGCATCGCAATACCGAGGGCGAACGCTTCGTAGTAGCGACGATGCGGCGCGCCAACAAGGATGCGTGGGCCAGAGCTGTGAAGGCGTTCTAGTCCGTGGCCACGCACACGCAAGCCGAAGATCCAACCGACGGATTTGAGTGAGAAGCGTAGGAGACGATATGAAGGGCTCGCCTTCGCCCACGGCGCTCGCCCCAGCCAGGCGACCCCCTCCCCCGCTGCAGGCGGGATCAGCGCGTCGCGGCTATAGCTGCTGTACGCCCGTACCTTCCGCTCATCCATCCCGTAAACCCTACACGCCTGAAGCGCACGAGGAGGCACCTGTCGCACCCCAGTCGGCTACCGTAGAGGGAGGGCGCAGCCTGCGCCAGAAACGTGGAGGTTGAATGGACGCAGCACAACTCGCACTCGTTTTCATCCACCTTCTCGGCATGGCGGCCGTTGTTGGTGGCTATTTTGCGGGGATCAGGAGTGTCCCGAAGCGACTCTCAGCCGGCATGGTGCACGGCACGCTGCTGCAGCTTCTAAGCGGCGTCTTACTGCTCGGCCTCGCCGAGATGGGGACGGAGCCGGTGAATCATGCAAAGTTCGGGATCAAGATCGCGATCACCGTCGTCCTACTCCTCATCTCGTGGCCGCGCCGACGCGATCAGGAGATTCCATCCGGCACCTATCATGCTGTCGGCATCTTGGCGCTCACGAATGTCGCGATCGCCGTATTTGTAAAGTAGGAGGAACCATGTACAACGTCATCAAGTCACTCAAGTCAGAGTTCGCTCCCGTCACGGTACACGCGCACTGCGATATCCCATGCGGAATCTACGACCCGGCCGGCGCGGTGCTCGCTGCAAAGACCGTGGCGCGCATGGTCGAGCTGATCACCACAACGGAGATTGCTGGACCGGCTGATCATGCTGGGCGCAACAAGGTTGCCCGCTGCATCGCCGTTAAGGAGGAGCATGCGGAACTGGTGAAGCGCGAGGTCCAGGTGATCTGGTCCGACTACTTCAAACCAGAGCACCTGACGAAGGTGCCCGACCTGCACGACCAGGTCTGGAAGCTGCTGAAGCTCGCCTCAAAGAACAAGCAGAGCGTTGACCCAGCAGCCGCCGCCGAGCTGGTTGCCGCAACCGAAGCGTTCGCGAAGTCCTTCGCCGCCTCCAAGGCGTAACGCAACGAGACTGGCCGCAATCAGATCATGGTGATGACCGCGCGCCGCATCTGGCGCGCGGTTGTTGCCGAACGCTCCATGGCGCCAACACTTGAACCCGGTGACACGCTCCTTGTCGCCCCCGCCGGACCCCACGGTCTCCCCTGGTTGCGCGGCGTACCGCGCGCCGGGAGCATCGTGATCGCTGAGCGCGAAGGGCGATTCGACATCAAGCGCGTCGCGGCATGGCCCGTTGGCACGTTGCGAACTCCTGACGCACTCTGGCTACTCGGCGACAACGCCGCCGCATCCAGCGATTCGCGTCAAAGTGGACCCGTACCGCTGAGCGCGCTTCGCGGGATTCTCCTCTTCCGAACCGGGCCTTCAGGTCGACGCGGTCGCGTTCGCTAGATAACGCGTCCGCTAGAGCGCGTCGCGAATTTCGGCGAGCAGATCGAGCGGCTCAAGCTCCAGCGGGAGGAAGTGCTGCATCAAGAGTCGCTGTGCGCCAGCATCACGGAAGGCGCGCATCTGGGTTGCCGCCTCCTCTGGCGTCCCCGCCACCCAGCGCGGCCGACGCGGCGCAAGGTACTCCTCAGGATCACCACTCCCGCCGATCCGCTCCATGAAGCGGGCGACGCCGGCGAGATAGTCGGCCTGGGTGCGCCCAATGAGGAGGCCAGTCATCGCTGAGCGCACCAGCGTTGCAGGCTCGCGTCCGGCGGCGGTGCAGGCGGCGTCCAGTGCGGCGAACTTCTCGCGCGCGATCTGCGGCGTTGACGAGGTGAGGTTGAACTCGTCCGCATGTGCCGCGGCAATGCGCATCCCGCGCGGCGAACCTTCGCCACCCGTGATGATCCACGGCGCTGGGTCTGGTTTCGCGCGGAAGAGCGCGTCGCCCACCTGATAGTGCTTCCCACTAAAAGACCAGCCGTCTGGTCCAGACCAGAGACCGCGCACAATGCTGAGCTGCTCTTCCAGCATCTCCGCGCGCACCGGCATCTCCGGAAACGGGAAGCCGTAGCGACGATGCTCCGACTCGTGCCATCCGGCGCCGAGCCCCGCATGCATGCGGCGTCCCGCCATCTCTTGCACTGTGGCGACCACCTTCGCGTACTCACCTGGATAACGGAAGGTCACAGGACTCACCAGTGTCCCAAGCGCAATCGTTCTGGTCTCACGGGCGAGTCCCGCCAAGACACTCCACGCGTCACTCGTCGCCTGATCGGCGGGACCTGGGAAGGATTCATAGTGATCGGTGCGATAGAAGGCGTCGAAGCCGAGTGACTCAGCTCGCTGTGCAAGAGCGAGTTGCTGCGCGTAAGTGAGGCCCATCTGCCCCTCAATCACGATGCCGATCTTCATGCGGCAACCCTAGCGCCTGAGGACAGCCTGCGACGCGAGGGGTATGATGGTTGCAACGTGAACTACCGCAGCATGTGGCAGAGGCGTGAATCAGGAGGTCCCCATGGCAACCGCACGACGTAGCCCTTCGCGCCCGAGCAAGCCGAGCAAGGCCATCACGGCGAAGCGGCCGAGCAAGGCGAGTCCAGCCTCAAGCCACCACGCTGGAGCGGATCTCTCCAAGCGCGCGAAGCAGGGCATCGTCGTGGCGATCATGCTCGCCCTCTTCTTGGGCGCTCTTGATCAGACCATCGTCGGAACAGCGCTTCCACAGATCATCACCGAACTGAATGGCGCGAATCTCTATACGTGGGTCGTGACGATCTACCTCCTCGCGAGCACCGTCACCGTGCCGATCTACGGAAAGCTCTCTGATATGTACGGCCGCAAGCCGCTCCTTCTGATCGGCGTCAGCCTCTTCCTTATTGGTTCGGCACTCGCCGGGCTCTCACAGAATATTGAGCAGCTGATCATCTTCCGCGGCATTCAGGGGCTCGGCGCTGGTGCGCTCTTCCCAATTGCACTCGCCACGATTGGCGATCTCTTCAGCGCAAAGGAGCGCGGTCGCTATCAGGGCCTCTTCGGTGCCGTCTTCGGCCTCTCTAGCCTGATTGGGCCAGCGCTCGGCGGCTGGCTCACCGACACGTTCAGCTGGCACCTCATCTTCTACGTCAACCTTCCTATCGGCCTACTCAGCATTGCGATCATCTTGCTCGAGCTCCCAACGATTAAGGGGCGACCGAACCAGAAGATCGACTTCCTCGGCGCCATCGTCTTCGCCGCCGGCATCATTCCAGTACTCATCGGCTTGACCAACGTGCAGAGCAACGCCTTCGCCACCCCAGAGGTCGCAGGGCTGATCGCAGCGGGCCTCGCCATCCTCTGCCTCTTCCTCTTCATTGAGGCGAAGGCGGACGAGCCGATCATCCCGCTCGAACTCTTTAAGAACCGCACCTTCGCGGCGGCGGCAACGGCAACCTTCTTCGCCTCAATCGGCTTCTTCGCCTCGATCATCTTCTTGCCGCGCTACTTCCAGACCGTGCTCGGTGAGACGGCAACCAACTCTGGCTATGCCACGCTCCCACTCCTCCTCGGCGTGATCATCAGTTCGGTCGGTGCAGGGCTACTGGTAGCGCGACGCGGTCGCTATAAGTCCCTCATTCTCGGCGCCATCGTGCTCGTCACGGTGGGGTCGCTCCTCTTAACCAATATCAAGGCAGATACCGATCCGTGGGTGCTGCGTGGATGGATGTTCCTCGCCGGTCTCGGTGTTGGACCAACCCTCTCCGTCTTCACCATCGTGGTGCAGAACGCCGTGCCGTTTAAGTTCCTCGGTGCCGCAACCTCCAACCTCACCTTCTTCCGCCAGGTTGGCGGCTCGGTCGGACTCGCCATCGTTGGCTCCTACTTCGGCGGGCAGCTGACGACCACGATCCCAACGGAGCTTGCCGCTGCGGCCCCTGCGGGAACGTTTGATCCATTCTTCGCCGCAGTTGGCGGCAACCTAGACCAGTTAACGAATGTGGGCGGACAGTTTGATCCCGCCCTCCTCGCCCTGATCCCAGCCGAATACGTCGGGGCCTTCTTCAACGCGATCAAGGCGGGAATTGCCGATGCAATCGGCTCGATCTTCTGGCTCGCCGTGGTGGCAAGCCTCGTGGCACTTGTTGCCGCAACGCTGATCGAAGAGATCCCGCTACGCAGCAAGCCGAGCGAGGGAGTCGTTGCGGAGCTGTAAGCGAGCGGCGCTCGTTGCGCTGATCCTCTCGCTCATCGCCATCCCGGCCTCAGGGCCGATCGCTGGAGAGCGCGCAGCCACGGCGACTGCCGCGCCGTATCAGTGCACGCCGTGGACCTCGTTCACGCGACCCCCAGAAAGCATCTGGGTGCACATTCCTGTTAAGAAGGGGCGTCGCTGGAAGATGGGGACGCGGGTTCAGGTGGACTTCAAGACCTACGTTGAGCGCGTCGTGATCAACGAGTGGGGTCCAAACGAGACGCATCGCGCGCAGCTCCTCTCGGCGGCACAGATCGTCAAGCAGTACGCCTGGTGGTACATCACGCACCCGAACAAGAAGCTGAAAGATAAGAACGGCGACTGCTTCGACATCGGTTCGAGTACCACCTTCCAGCTCTACCGCGGCAACGCCACAACGAAGGCGGAGGCGTCGGACGCAGCCCGCGTCAAGAAGGGGCTCCCCGCTCGACTCCCGCTGATCCGCTCCGCGATTGAGACGATCTGGCCGCTCTCCATCTGGCGTACCGCTGGTGCTCGAAAAGGTTTTGCGCACACTGGATACCGCGGCGGCTCCTACCGCAAGGGTTGTGCCAAGTACTACACCGGGTTCCATCTCTATCAGCAGAATGCTCGGCGCTGCGCCCGCGATGGTGAGTCGTTTGAAGCGCTGATCCGCAGGTTCTACGGGCCCAACATTGCGATCTACAATCCAGCCCCAAGTGAGAGCGATGCAACACTCGTTGACTATGCTGTGGACCCATTCGCCGAACCGTGGTCACTCCCAGACGACTGGTCGAACGGCGGCGATCAACTCACCGAGTTCCGTGGCGACTTTGACGGCGACCTCTTCCCCGAGATCGCCACGCTCCGCGTCTGGAACACTACCGATCCAGTCACTGGCAACCCCGTGGTGAGTGCGACGATGGGATCAATTGAGCGACGCAACGACGCCTACCTCTGGCGCGACGATATCTGGAGCGTGACCGACCTTGCCGCCTCCGGCATTGAAGCCTCGCAGATGCGCGTCATCACCGCCGACGTGAATGGCGACGGGAGCGATGACCTAGTCATCAGCGCGCCAACACCCGCCAGCGTGATTGCAACAGGTGGTGGACAGAGCGGGATCTGGGTCGCCCTCTCCGAGAAGCGCAACTGGGTGAAGAAGCGCATCCAAGATCCGGTGCTCGGGGCGCCGCAGTTGGTGGGCACATCAACCGCGCCACTCAGCGAGATCAGCCTGACGGTTTGGGATCGAGACGCAGATGGCCGTGACGAAGTTGCACTCTTTGCACCAACGGTTGACGGGCGCCTCGGACTCTCGCTTCTTTCCGCCCCACGCAAAGGTGGCGCACCGTCAATCAGCGCATGGTGGAGCTCCGATCCGCTGCTCGGGAGCTACTCCTTGGGGAGCGTGAGCGCCACAGTGCAGCCGCTCGGCCCACAGCGCGATCCAGCCGATGGTCGTCGCGCACTGCGCAGCGAACTGATCGCTGAGGTGAACCTCGGCGGCCAGCAGCGCACGCTGGCAATCTCTGGAGCAGCGCCGAACACTGCCGCAGCGCGCTAGGATGCGCTCATGAGTCACTGGTTCACGATCCACCTGAAGCCTGCCGCAGGGAGCCTCGCCGCCGCAACGGCGGCACTCGCCGCGGCAAGCATCGCCGTGGAGGGGATCGTTGGAAGCCCAGAGAGCGAAGATGGCGTGGTACACCTCTCCGTTGCGGAGCCAGCACTTGATCGTGCGATCGCCGCACTGAAGAGCGCGGGCATCACGGTGAGCCTTGAGGCGGAGCCTGGTGCAGGTGCGAGCGCTACTGAAGGGATGATCGGCGCAATTCTCAACGGCCCACGCACCTAAGGTTGCGCGTGAGCGCGGCGCAGCTCTCCATCACCTCATGGAATGTCAACGGCATCCGCGCACGCGCCGAGCGACTCGCCGCCTTTTTGGATCGCACGCCACCCGACGTCCTCCTCTTGCAGGAGACGAAGTGCAACCCGGAGCAGGTCCCAGCTGAACTCTTCACCTCACGCGGATACGAGTGGGAGGCGATCGGCGCCGGTGGACGTAACGGCGTCTTGATCGCATCGCGGATCGGCCTTGTGGCACCAACACTCGGCCTCCCCACAGCCGCAAGCGGCGCAGTCAAACCTGCAGAGGGAGACGACCCAGACCTGATGGATGAGCCGCGCCTGATTGCGGCGCAGTGTGGTGGGGTCACCATCGCCAGTGTCTATGTGCCGAATGGGCGTGAGGTTGCGAGCGGCTACTGGCGGGCGAAGCTGCGCTGGATGGAGGCGCTC
>CAJARA010000062.1 GCA_903944295.1 uncultured Chloroflexota bacterium | reverse complement strand
CGCCTGCTGGTTGCGGTAGAGGTGCGAGCGCGCCTCCGTGTTGGCGAGCAGAGTCCACGTGCGCTCCTCGGCGCAAGGAAGGTCGCGGCGCTGGTGCGACAGCGCGAGGCCCTCCCTGATCTCTGCAGGATCGACCTGCTGCTGGTGATCGGACCGCCCAACGGGGAGCGGCTGCGTCTGGTTCGCGGGATCGCTGAGCGTGGGGCCCCCGCCGTGAGAGGGGGGACGCGTGAGGGTGGTAGGATCTGCCAGCACCCGATTCGGGGGCCCTTGGCTTCGGTCAGGGAATACGCACGCGGAACATGTCGCCTCGCAACGGTGGCCCCTCGGGGTCGCGATGGCGTCCCGCGGTGGCATAACCGTGTTGAGGAGAACTATGGCCGCAGTTACGATGCGCGAACTTTTGGAGGTCGGCGCCCACTTTGGGCACCAGACCCGGCGCTGGAATCCAAAGATGGCGCCTTTCATTTACGCCCAGCGCAATGGGATCCACATCCTTGATCTCGCCAAGAGCGCGAAGCACCTTGAGGCCGCACTCGTAGCGGTTCGTGAGGCCGCCGCAAACGGCGAAACGATCCTCTTTGTTGGCACCAAGAAGCAGGCACAGGGCCCAATCCTTGAAGAGGCGACACGCGCCGGCCAGCCATACGTCATCAAGCGCTGGCTTGGCGGCATGCTCACCAACTTCGCAACCATCCGCAAGCGCCTCACGCTGCTTGAGCAGCTCGAGGCTCGCGAGCAGGCGGGCGAGTTTGAGCTGATGTCAAAGAAGGAGGCGGCGAAGCTCAAGGACAAGCTTGAGAAGCTTCGCGGCGTACTTGGTGGCATGCGCCGCATGCGACGTGCCCCAGGGATGGTCTTCATCATTGATCCGAGCCGCGAGACGCTCGCCGCCGTTGAGGCGAACAAGCTTGGCATCCCAGTGGTTGGCACTGCAGATACCAACGTGAATCCAGACCAGTTGCAGTACCCAATCCCAGTCAATGACGATGCGATCAAGTGCATCACGTTGATCTGCAAGTCGGTTGCCGATGCGGTGATTGAGGGTGCCGCTGAGCGTGCAGCACGTCTCCCAGAGCTTGAGGCGCAGGAGGCTGCCGCAGCTGCTGCCGCTGCACCAGAGAGCCAGGCGGCCTCTGACGTTCAGGATGATCTTGTTGCTGCGCTCAGCGCTGCAGGGACGCTCAGCTTCTCGCCTGACGAGGAGCCAGCGCCAACCGCACCAGCTGACGAAAGCACACCAAGCGCGTAACGCGTAGAAGGGGAGTACGACGATGGCAATTAGCGCAGAGGCGGTAAAAGATCTTCGCGAACGTACTGGCGCCGGCTTCATGGATTGCAAGCGCGCCCTTGAAGAGTCAGCGGGTGATGTAGAGAAGGCGGTCGCCACGCTTCGTGAGGCTGGCCTTGCCGCTGCGGCGAAGAAGGCTGGTCGCGATGCACGTGAGGGGCTCGTCTCCTCGTACATCCACACTGGCGGTCGTGTTGGCGTACTGCTTGAGGTCAACTGCGAAACAGACTTCGTTGCACGCAACGAGCAGTTCCAGAAGCTCGTCAAAGATATCGGCATGCAGATCGCAGGGTTGAACCCGCTCTACGTGAGCCAAGAGCAGATCCCTGCCGCGATACTCGCTGAGAAGCGCGCAGCGCTTGAGGCGGATGAGGCGCTGGCGAAGAAGCCAGAAGCGGTCCGTGCGCAGATCGTTGATGGCCAGATGCGCAAGTGGTTCGAAGAGGTCTGCCTCCTTGATCAGCCCTTCCGCGACGGCGATGAGACCGTTGCGCAGCTGATCACCAACGCCATTGCAACGATCGGCGAGAACATCCGCGTGCGGCGCTTTGTGCGCTACGCACTCGGCGAAGAGCTCTGACCACGGTCGCGGCGAGCCGAACGGCGAAGCCATGACAACCCAGCCCCGCTACTCCCGCATCCTCCTGAAGCTTTCAGGGGAGGCACTGCTCGGAGATCAGCAGTACGGCGTGGACCCGAAGGTGGTCGCATTCATTGCAGAGCAGGTGCGAAGCGTGCGTGCCCTTGGCGTTGAAGTTGGGATCGTCGTAGGTGGCGGAAATATCTTCCGCGGCCTCGCGGCCTCTAATGCAACTGGTATGGAGCGAGCCACAGCAGATCACATCGGCATGCTCGCCACCGTGATGAACGGACTCGCGATCCAAGACGGCCTTGAGCGTGCTGGCGTGGAGACGCGGGTGATGACCGCCATCGAGATGAACGAGGTCGCTGAGCCATACATTCGACGCCGCGCGATTCGACATATTGAGAAGGGGCGAGTCGTTGTCTTTGTTGCTGGGACTGGTAACCCGTACTTCACAACTGACACCGCCGCCGCACTGCGTGCCGTTGAGATCGGCGCCCAGGTGATGCTGAAGGCGACCAAGGTGGACGGCGTCTACGACAAGGATCCGAAGGTGCACGCCGATGCGGTGCGTATCCCATCGATCAGCTACGGCCGGGTGCTCGTGGATGGGTTGAAGGTTCTCGACGCTGCGGCTGTTTCGCTCTGCATGGAGAACGATCTGCCGATCGTTGTCTTTGACCTGGATGCACACGAGAACATCCTTCGCGCCGTGAAGGGCGAAGAGGTAGGGACGATCATTTCAAAGGAGGGGACACGATGAGCGGAACGGTTGAAGAGCGCATGAGCCGTGCCGTAGAGGCATTCGGCAAGGATCTCGGTGGCTTCCGCACTGGCCGTGCGAGCGCCTCGCTGGTTGAGCACATCACGGTGGACCATTACGGTGCAAAGACGCCGCTTAATCAGATGGCGGGAATCAGCGTCCCCGAGAACACGCTCCTCGTTGTTCAGCCGTGGGATCCATCCGCGATCCCCGCGATTGAGAAGGCGCTCAATAATGCGCAGCTGGGTATGACGCCAGCAGTAGACGGGAACATCATCCGTCTGCGCGTGCCATCGATGACTGAGGAGCGCCGCAAGGATCTCGTCAAGCAGATGGGGAAGCGCACCGAAGAGGCGCGCATCGAGATTCGTAGCGCACGTCGCGACGAGCAGGAGGCGATTAAGAAGTTGGAGAAGAACAAGGAGATCGGCGAAGATGATGCGCGCCGGCGCCTTGAGGCACTTCAGAAGGCAACCGACGCCAAGACTGCCGAGATTGACCGCATGGCGGCATCGAAGGAGCGCGAGGTTCTCGAAGGTTGACCGAGCGCAGCGTCGATCGACCGGTTGACGCTCCACCGCTGGTCCATCAGGGACAGGCGGTGCAGGGCCTACCGCGCCACGTTGCCATCATCATGGATGGCAACCGCCGTTGGGCGCGTGCGCAGGGTCGCGATGAGCTTGACGGACATACCGCTGGTACCGAAGCCCTCCGTGGCGTCATTACGCGTGCTGCAGAGCTCGGCATCGCCCACCTCACCGTCTACGCCTTCAGTCGGGAGAACTGGGGGCGTGATGACCGAGAGGTCGCTCGGCTCTTCGCCCTTCTTGCTGAAACGATTGAGCGAGAAACTGCAACGCTGATCAAGAACGGAATTAGCGTTGACTTCATCGGCCGTCTGCATGAACTTCCTGCTGACGCCGTTGAACGTATCCAGCGCGCCTGTGCCGCTACCGCCGACGGCGGAAGGATGAAGTTGCACGTGGCATTCAACTACGGCGGTAGGACGGAGATTGTTGATGCGGTTCGATCCATCGTGGCGTCTGGCGTAGTCGCTGACGCTGTGGATGAGGAGACGATTAGCAGCGCCCTCTACACCAGTGGGATCCCGGATCCCGACCTACTTATCCGGACCGGTGGTGAAGAGCGGCTCTCGAACTTCCTCCTATGGCAGGCGGCGTACACCGAGCTCGTCACATGGCCAGGCCTCTGGCCAGATTTCAGTGGCGCCGACCTTGAATCTGCAATGCGCGCATTTGCTGCACGGACACGGCGGTTCGGGCGATGAGCCTCCGCGGTGGCGGCCTCCCGGCGCGAGCTGTTGGAGCGCTCTTTATTGTGCCGTTTGGCGCCGGCCTCCTGATCTGGCCGTACGGCACCCTTCCCCTTACCGCACTTCTCATCATGCTCGCCGCACGCGAAGGGGCTCAGATCGTCGGTGCGATCTCGGGCGGCGCCTCAGCGGCATGGAGCGCAGCGCTCCTCGTTGTGCCACTCGCCGCACTTGTCGCCGCAGGTCCTGTCGTTGCTGCAGCGCTGTGGGTACTCACACTGCTCGCACTTGTTGCCACACATCTTCTACGCGCACTCCGTGTTAAGCGCGGGAGCGTGGCGCCGCACGCGCGCGCGCTCTTTGGAACACTCGCCACCGCAACCTGGCTTTCACCGCTCCTCCTCCTTCCGCTCTTTGGGCTCCTTGACGGAGGCACGCCCTCACCATGGATCGCGTGGCTCATTACAGTGGTCTGGAGTGCGGATACCGGCGCCTACCTGATCGGTCGGCGCTTCGGGAAGCGCAAGCTCGCCCCGCTGATCTCTCCGCGTAAGAGCGTTGAGGGACTGGCTGGCGGACTCCTCACTGCAACAGTGATTGGTTCAGCTGCCGCCGTTAACTGGCTCGACGCACCACTCATCTGGGCGCTCCCTACGAGCCTCGCCGTTGCCGCGGCCGCCGAAGCTGGAGACCTTGTTGAGTCACTCTTTAAGCGGGCCGCTGGCACCAAGAACTCAGCAACGCTCATCCCTGGACATGGTGGGGTGCTTGACCGTATTGACAGTCTCCTTCTTGCGGCGCCCGTCGCACTTCTCGCCGCCATCCTGTTGGAGCTCTCGCGGATGCTGATCTCCGGCGACTGATGATGCGGCAGCGCGTGGCCTTGATCGGTGCGACCGGATCGATTGGCGCGCAGACGCTCCAGGTGCTCAGTGACAACCGAGAGCGCTTTGACCTCGTCGCACTCGCCGTTGGTCGTGAGAGTGATGCGTCTCGCAAGCTTGCCGCTGATCATCCGAGCACACGGTTCTTTGTTGGGCTGAGCGGGGAGAAGCTAAGCGACGCAATCCTTGATGCAGCGCCAGACATTGTCGTAGCCGCTGCAACGGGGCTCGTTGGTATCCACGCCACGATCGCGGCCCTTGATGCTGGTGCGGCTGTCGCGATTGCCAACAAGGAGACGATTGTTGCTGGCGGCGAGATGGTGATCGGCGCGGCGCGGCGTGCGGCTGCACGGAGTGGAACGTCGCTCCTTGAGCGACTACGACCCGTAGATAGCGAGCACTCAGCGCTCTGGCAGTGCCTCGTCGGTGAGCCGGCAGAGCGCGTGGAGCGACTCTGGCTGACCGCAAGTGGTGGTCCCTTCCGCAGCTGGGATGCGTCGCGCATTGCCAGCGCAACAGTTGACGACGCGCTGAAGCATCCAACGTGGAAGATGGGTGGAAAGATCACCATCGATTCCGCCTCTCTGGTCAACAAGGGGCTTGAAGTGATTGAGGCACACCGGCTCTTTGAGGTGCCGATGGAGCGAATCTCCATTCTTGTTCACCCCCAGAGCGTCGTGCATGGCGCGGTGAGCTTCACCGACGGTTCAATGAAGGCGCAGATGGGAGAGCCAGATATGCGCGGCCCGATCAGTTACGCGCTCAGCTATCCAGAACGAAGCGCGCACCCGGCGCGGAGCGTTGACCTTGCCGCGATGGGGGAGCTCACCTTTGAGGCTCCCGACCTCGTCCGCTTCCCTGGGCTCGCCGTAGCCCTTGCCGCGGGCGAGCGTGGCGGGAAGGCCCCCGCCGCGCTGATCGTTGCCGATGATGTCGCCACAGCCCGCTTCCTCGCCGGAGAGATCAGCTTCGGCGCGATCCCGGCACTCCTCTCCGCAGCCGTTGAGCGATTCGGCGGGCTCCCTGAGGCGGGTGACCTCGCCACCCTCTCCAACCTGGAGCGTGAGGTGCGGCACTTCGCCGAGCAGTGGCGCCCAGCATGAGTGCGCGTGCCAGCGTAGGCTGAGGTTATGGCTGAACTGTTCGGGCTCGTTGGCGGGGTCGTAGGGCCCCTCTTGGTCTTGATTCTTCTTGTGGTGCCGCTGATCGTGGTGCATGAGCTCGGTCATCTGCTCGTCGCTCGGTGGCGGGGGATTGCGGTTGAAGAGTTCGGTATCGGTTTCCCGCCGCGGATCGCCGTCTTGCACCGTGGCGCACGCACGCTGCTCACCTTGAACGCCCTCCCATTTGGCGGCTTTGTTCGCATGGCTGGAGCTACAGAGGGGAGCACGGAGAGAGACGGATGGGAGCGCGCATCACTCCTCTCGAAGACGCTGGTGATGCTCGCGGGCGTTCTCGTCAATCTTCTTCTCGCCTTTGCGCTGATGCTCCTTCTCGCCGGCCCACTTGCGGAGCGTGGTGAACTGACGCTTGACGCGGTGCAGCCTGGCTCACCCGCTGCAGCGGCAGGAATCGTTGCAAGTGACAGGATTGCCGCGTTGAATGGAGCGCCATTCGACCGATTCGAAACGCCACTCGCCAACATTCGTGCACTGGCTGGCGAGCAGGTCAGCCTGACGATCCTCTCCACTTCAAACGTAACGCGCGAGATCTCCGTACGTCTACGCACGTTGGAGGAGGCGGTAGACCAGGGTGTGCTCGGCATTCAGATTAGCGGGCTCGCACCAGCTGGCCCGCTGACACGACCCGTTGATCAAATGATCACGGTTGCGCTGGCACGCACAGCGGAGGCGGGCGGCGCCATCATTGGTGGGTTAGCAGATCTGGTGAGCGCACCGTTTCGCTCCGACAGCGAAGCGCCAGGGCTCGCTGGCCCAGTTGGTATTGCCGTTGGAGTTGCCGGCGCGGCTGAGCGGCTCGGGCTGAGCGGCCTCCTGCAGATCGCCGCGCTCCTCTCCGCCAACCTTGCGATCTTGAACCTGCTCCCTATCCCGCCGCTCGATGGCGGGAGGGTTGCCGTGCTCGTGCTGCGACGTGTGCTCGGTGGCGAGCGAGGTCGTCGTGCAGAGCAGGCCCTCGTTACTGGCGGGGCGCTCGCGATGCTGTTGCTCTTCGTCTGGATCACGCTTGGCGACCTCGTCGGCATCTTCACTGGAGCGGCGCAGTGAGCCGCGATCTTCCTGTGGTGCCACGACCGGCCGCGGATCGACCTGACTTACTGCGCCCGACCCGACGAAGCACTCCATCGGTGAGCATCGGCGGAGTACTTGTTGGTGCAGCGCACCCGATCGTCGTGCAGTCAATGACAAATACCGATACCGCCGACGCGGTCGGTACGGCGGCTCAGGTTGCACACCTTGCGCGCGGAGGGAGCCAGATCGTCCGCATTACGGTGAATCACGAAGCGGCGGCGGCGGCGGTCCCTGAGATCGTGCAGCGCGTTGCTGATGAAGGCTTGCAGGTGCCAATCGTTGGCGACTTCCACTACAACGGGCATAAGCTGCTTGCCGCCTTCCCGGAAGCCGCTGCAGCACTTGCCAAGTACCGCATCAATCCAGGGAATGTTGGGACGAAGCGACGCGACGAGAACTTTCAGACGATCGTCAAGATTGCGAATGACAACGCAAAGCCGGTGCGCATCGGTGTGAACTGGGGTTCGCTCGACCAGGATCTTCTGACGCTACTGATGGAGGAGAATGCGAAGGCGCCGCAGCCAGCGAGCGCGCGCGCTGTCACCATGGAGGCGATCGTTCGCAGTGCGTTGCAGTCGGCGGAGCTCGCCGAATCTACGGGGATGCCACACGATCGCATCCTCCTCTCCGCCAAGACATCTAACGTCCGCGACCTTATTGATGTCTATCGCGAACTCGGGTCACGCTGTGACTACCCGTTGCACCTCGGTCTCACAGAGGCGGGGATGGGGATGAAGGGGATCGTGGCCACAACCGCGGCGCTTGCCAATCTGCTGAACGAAGGGATTGGCGACACGATTCGTGTCTCGCTTACCCCAGAGCCAGGTGCCGACCGTGCGCTTGAGGTGGAGGTGGCGCAGCAGATCCTCCAGTCGCTCGGCCTCCGCGCCTTTGCGCCGCAGGTCACCTCGTGCCCAGGGTGTGGCCGCACCACCAGCGTCTTCTTCCAGGAGATGGCGCAAGAGATCCAGAACTACCTGAAGGCGCAGATGCCGAGCTGGCGTGAGCGCCACCCGGGCGTTGAGAGCATGGAGGTGGCGGTGATGGGTTGCGTGGTGAATGGACCGGGCGAGTCGAAGCACGCCAACCTTGGGATCAGCCTCCCAGGCACCTTTGAGGAGCCGGTCGCCCCAGTCTTCCAGGACGGCGCCCTCCTCACCACCCTACGCGGGGAGCGCATCGTGGCTGAGTTCACGGAGATCCTCGAGCGCTACGTGGAGGGGCATTACCCGAGCCGATAGCCCCTCTGGCGAGCGTGCTATGATCTTGGGGATAACGGCCGCCGAACGATAGACGTGGGTGACCCCCGCGTCTTTTTTTATCGGGGCTGCCAAGTGTGAAGGGAGGCCTGAAATGAGCAAGGAGCTTGTTGGCGCCCTCGTGCAGTTGGGGGCAGAGCGGGGGATCGACCGCGAGAGCGTGCTTCAGGCGGCCGAAGAGGCGTACGCCGTTGCCCTCAACCGCCGCCACAGTTCAGCTGATATCCATGTTCGCCTCGACCCAGAGACGGGCTCGATGCGGGTCTTCCGCGCGCGTCGCGTCGTTGAAGAGGTGCTCGTCCCTGGTGCCGAATGGACGCTCGCAGAGGCGCAGGCGGAGCACCCTGAAGCGGCGGTCGGCGCCCTGATTGAGACCGAAGAGATGAACGGCGACATGGGGCGGATCGTGGCGGCGCAGGCGCGCCAGACGCTCCAAGCGCGACTGGTGCAGATCCAGCGCGACCAGGTGATGCGCTCCTTCGCCGAGCGCGAAGGGGAGATTCTCACCGGCGTAGTGATGCGCGTGGATCGACGCAACCTCGTCTTGGATGTAGGGCGTGCAGAGGCGTACCTCCCATCAACCGAGCTCTCACCACTCGACACCTTCCGCATCGGCGAGAACGTCAAGGCGCTCCTCCTTGAGGTGCGCACCACCGTGCGTGGCCCAGAGATTCTCCTGACGCGCTCGCATAAGAACTTCGTCAAGAAGCTCTTTGAGCTTGAGGTGCCAGAGATCGGCACAGGTCTCGTTGAGATCAGCTCGATTGCACGTGAGCCAGGGCACCGCAGCAAGGTGATCGTCACTGCGCATCAGGTTGGGCTCGATCCCGTTGGCACCGTTGTTGGGCAGCGCGGCGCGCGCGTCCAGGCGGTGGTTGAGGAGCTTGGCGGCGAAAAGGTAGACATCATCGCCTTCGCAGATGATCCCGCCGAGATGATCGGCCGCGCCCTCTCGCCAGCACCGGTGATCTCTGTTGTGGTGGACGAAGCGGCCAAAGCTGCAGTCGTCACCGTCCCTGAGCATGCCCTCTCGTTGGCGATCGGCCGCGAGGGACAGAATGCACGACTCGCCGCTCGCCTCACCGGCTATCGCATTGATATCGCAAGCGATGGATCTGGAACCCCACCTGCCGCAGAGCCGATTGATGGTGAAGCGGTTGCAGTAGAGGGCGAGGCATAGCACGCGCACTCCGTCGGAGCGCACCTGCGCGCTCTGCAAGTGGCGGGGTGATTCGCGATTGATGTTGCGCATCAGCCGCCAGCCCTCAGGCGAGGTAATCGTTGGAGGAGTTGGGGGTCGAGGCGTTTGGATCTGCGCAGCGCGGGACGCAGCGCATGAGACAGATCTCCGCGCCGCGGTGAGTCGTGGTCTACGCGGTGAAGTGAAGCGTGAAGAGGTTGATCTGATTGATCAGGCGCGCCGCGCCTGGATAGCGAAGTAGGAAGGAGGGGAGCATGACGAAACAGCGAAAGAGCGTGCGCCCCGTACGCCCAGACCGCGCCGATCCTGCGCCGCGCCCGCCGAAGCCACTACAGGTGCATGAGACCGGAGTGCTCGTGCTCCCCCCATCAATGACCGTGGGGGAGCTCGCTCAGATCCTGAAGGTGAACCCAGCCGACATCATTAATCCGCTGATCCGGAGCGGTGTCTTCGCAACGATGAACCAGGGGATTGACCGCGAGACCGCCTCACTGATCGCAACGGAACTCGGCTTCACCGTTGCTGAGCCTGAGCCAGAAGAGGCGGAGGCTGCGCCTGAAGAGGTCGTAGAGGCGCTGCCAGCGGCGACGAAGGAGATTCTCTTTGAGGAGCGCGTCGGCGCCAAGCTTGAGACGCGTGCGCCGATCGTCACGGTGATGGGTCACGTTGACCACGGCAAGACGAGCCTGCTGGACGCACTGCGCAAGACGACGGTGGCCGCAGGTGAGCGCGGCGGCATCACGCAGCATCTTGGTGCGAGCCAAGTGAAGCGCGGCGATCGCAGCATCCTCTTCCTTGATACCCCTGGCCATGAGGCCTTCACCGCCATGCGTGCACGTGGTGCACGCGTAACGGACATCGCGATCATCGTGGTTGCTGCGGATGACGGCGTGATGCCCCAGACAAAAGAGGCGATCAGCCACGCCCGTGCCGCGAACGTCCCGATTATCATCGCCCTGAACAAGGTCGATAAGCCTGACGCCAACCCTGACCGCGTCAAGACGGAACTCGCTGAGTCGAACGTGGTGATCGAAGCGTACGGTGGCGACGTGCCGCTCGTTGCCGTCTCCGCCCGCACTGGCGCTGGGCTCGACGACCTTCTCGACATGATCCTCCTCGTCGCTGATCTTGGCGACTACAAGGCCGATCCAACCCGCCCAGCGATCGGTACCGTCATCGAGGCGCAGCGTGACAAGGGTCGCGGTCCGATCGCCACAGTGATCGTCCAGACCGGTACCCTGCGCATCGGCGACGCGGTCGTTGCTGGGGCGATCTCTGGCAAGGTGCGCTCGCTCGAGACCACGGATGGGGCACGCGTGAAGGCATCAGGCCCCTCTACGGCAGTGGTGATCTCCGGCCTCCCCGAGGTGCCAGCAAGCGGCGATGTCTTCCGTGTGGCGGCAGATGAGCGTGAGGCACGCGACATGGCGGAGAGCGCGAAGAACGAAGCGACTGCGGCCCGAGATGGTGGCGGCCGCGCCACGATGGAAGAGTTGTATCGACGTATTCAATCCGGTGCCGGAAAAGAGGTTCGCGTCATCCTTAAGTCGGACGTTGCCGGTTCACTTGGCGCCATTGAGCATCAACTAGAAAAGCTGCAGAGCGACGAGGTGCGCATCAACGTGCTGATGTCCGCCGCTGGTGAGATCACCGAGAACGACATCCTCCTTGCCAGCGCTTCGGATGCGATCGTGCTCGGCTTCACCACCACGCTGACCCCAGGTGCGCGCCGCATGGCGGATAACGAGAAGGTGGACGTGCGCCTCTACGAGATCATTTATGAGCTTGCTGACGATATGAAGGCGGCAATCGAGGGGATGCTTGACCCTGAGAAGTCTGAGACGATTGATGGCCGCGCCGAAGTGAAGCAGATCTTCCCAGGGAAGGGCTTCGTCATCGCCGGCTGCGTTGTCCGTGAGGGTCGCGTGACGCGCGGATCAAAGGTTCGACTGATGCGCGGTGGCAACGTTGTTACAACAGACGTTGTGGAGTCGCTCCGACGCTTCCGCGACGATGTTCGCGAGGTGAAGGAGGGGCAGGAGTGCGGCATCGGACTCGGCCCAACGATCACCATTCAGGAGGGTGACATCCTGGAGATCCTCGGGGAGCAGTCCACGCGAAGGACGCTCTAATGAGCGAGCGCATGCCGCGCGTAGACGAGCTGCTCCGCGAAGAGATCAGCACGCACCTCTCGCGCTCCATTAGCGATCCACGACTAGGCTTTGTCACCGTCGTTGGAGTTGAGACATCACCAGATCTACGCCATGCGAAGGTCTACGTCAGCATGATCGGAAACGATGAGCAGCGCGCGGCGTCACTCACCGCGCTACGCAGTGCAACACCATATCTCCGCACCGTGATTTCGAAGGGGCTCCGCATTCGTCGTGTGCCAGCACTCCACTTTGAGCTTGATGCGGCGGGGGAGCGTGGCACCCGAATCCAGCAGCTGCTCGGCAGCCTGGAGCAGGGGCGCAATCTTCCCGACGAAGGCCTCGCGCCACTCCCTAGCCCTGGCGCACCAAAAGAGGAGCCGGTATGAGCGCCGTCGATCGAGCTGCAGCACTGCGTTCTGAGGCGAACGCCTCCGTCCCCGCAGCACTCATTGCGCTGCTCCGCAGCGTCAAACGGATCTGGGTTGTCCCGCACGAGCGACCCGACGGCGATGCGCTCGGTGCAGCACTCGGGCTTCAGGGGATCCTTGCGCAGCGTGGCGTTGAGGTTGCCGTTCTCTGCTCAGAGGTTCCGCCAAAGGTGTACGAGGTCATCCCAACACTTGATCGCGTCCTGCTCAGCCCGCCAGACTGGACCCCAGATGCGGTGATCCTTGTTGACTGCGGGGATACCAAGCGAGCTGGGAGTGTTGGGGCTCTAGTCCAGGAGCTGCCGAGTAGCGTGCAGCGCGCAACGATTGACCACCACGTCTCTAACACCAGCGCGAGCCCGCTTGAGTGGATCGACCCGAAGGCGGCGGCTACCTGCGAGATGGTTTCGCTGATCGGCGTTGCACTTGAGGCGGATCTTGCAGTTGATGGTGGGGCGCTCGCGACAACTCTCGCGACTGGGGTGATCATGGATACCGCCACCTTCCAGCACAACAACACCACCCCTCGAACGCTCCAGGTTGCTGGACTCCTCCTCGCCGCAGGGGCACCAATCAGCGAGATCTCCCGCCGGCTCTATCGTGCCAAGCCCTACACGCAGGTACAGCTCCATGCCCGCGTGCTTGACCGTGTGGAGCAGGCAGATAGCGGCAAGACCGTCTGGGCGGCAATGCTCCGATCAGATCTCGCCGCCTCTGGGGCGACGGTAGAGGAGAGCGAAGGGATCGTGGACACGCTGGCTCAAATCAACGAAGCGGACGTTGCCCTCTTCTTTAAGGAGGAGAGTGCGAGCGAGACGCGTCTATCTATTCGCACAAAAGAGAGCGGTCTCGACGCAACAGCGATCGCTGCAGCCTTCTCTGGTGGTGGCCATGCGCGCGCCGCTGGGGCGAGCATCCCAAGTTCACTTGACACCGCGGTTGCGGCCGTCTTGCAATGTGTCGCCTCACTTCGCGCGGAGCGCGGCGAAGCGAGCTGATTCGTGGCACGGCGACGCCCGAGTACCCCAGGGATTGATGGCATCCTGCTCCTTGATAAGTCGAACGGCCCAACAAGTCACGATGTTGTCGCAAAAGTACGCCGGCTCGCCGGTCAGCCACGCATTGGGCACGGCGGAACGCTTGATCCATTTGCTACGGGCCTTCTCGTCTTGGTCTTAGGGCGTGCCACGCGCCTCGCTGCGCTCCATCAAGGTGGTGCAAAGCGATATGAGGCGACCTTCTCGTTTGGTGGCGCAACAACAACAGATGACCTTGATGGAGAGAAGATCGTGAGCAACGGCCCCGCTGCAACCCGAGAGCGTGTTGAAGCACTCCTCCCGCGCTTCCGTGGTGCACTTGAACAGGTGCCGCCGAGCCACTCAGCAAAGCGCACGGACGGCGTGCGCGCCTATGAGCGTGCACGTGCAGGGGAGATCGTGGAGCTTGCGCCACGCGCCGTTGAGGTGACGCGTTTTGAGATCACTTCGTGGGACGAGAGCCATCCGGAGGAGCCGTTGATGAGCGCCGTGCTTGATGTGAGCTCGGGAACCTACATCCGTGCGATTGCGCGAGATCTTGGTGCCGCTCTCGGTTGCGGCGCACATCTTGTTGCGCTGCGCCGTATCGGATCTGGTCCATTCAACGTTGCGCAGGCACACACGATGGATGCGGTTGCCGAAGCTGCACTCGGTGGATCGCTGACGCAACTACTCTTGCCGCTCGATGCTGGCATTGAAGTGATCCCAGCAATAACTCTTGGAGAGCCCGGTACAGATCTTCTCCGTGACGGTGCCGCAATCCCCGATGCACTCCTCGGCGAACATCTACCGGTACCTGTAGGAGAGCAGGTGCGACTGACCGCTGAGGGGGTGCTGGTGGCACTCGGTCGACGCACCGAGGCTGGTGTGCAGCCGGAGCGTGTCTTCATCACGCCGAATGCGGCACCGCCTGTAAAGGGTGCATGATGCAGCACGCTGCTGAGCGATCAAAGCGGTTGATCGGCTGGGAGGGGCTCGCAGGCGATGAACTTATCGCAGCGAGAGAGCGCGGTGCGGTGGTCACGATCGGCGTCTTCGATGGACTTCACCGTGGGCATCTTCGCCTCCTCGCCGCGGCTGAGCGGCTGGCACTCTCCGCTGGCCTTACGCGTGTCCACCTAGGCTTTGATCCGCATCCAGATCTTCTCTTGCGCGGTTCGACACCGCTCCGACTTCTCGACCCGATTGAGTTTGAGATGCGACTCGCTGGTGCGGGCGTTGAGCACTGGTGCGATCTCCCATTCGACGAAACGATGCGCGACACGCCGTGGGAGGAGTTCCTTGAACGCGTCGTGGATCTGACTGGGGCGAAGAGCCTCGTCCTCTCCCCAGAGAGCGCCTTTGGGCGGAACCGCGAAGGGCGGCTCGATCGCGTTCGGGCCTGGGGGGCGGGACGGGGGATCCAGGTGCATCCGGTGAGTGAGGCGCGCACCGGTGGCGAGAAGATCAGCAGCACGAGCATTCGCGCGGCAATCGCCTCAGGGGAGCTCTCCACCGCCGCGCGGGCGCTGGGGCGACCCCACGCCATCGTGGCGCGCGCACGAGAGGAGAGCCGGACCAGTCCCGCGGGAGCCCTGACCCTTGAGGCTGAGGGGTTCGCCCTCCCCCCAGAGGGGGAGTACCAGCTCCGTGTTGGGTCCGCCGCCCACCTCAGCGGGCGTCTCCCGCTCACAGGGCGCCTGATGCGTGGCCTCCTTGACCCAGTGGCAGGGAGGCTTCAGATCGCCCCTGAGGGGC
Organism: uncultured Chloroflexota bacterium; assembly: GCA_903944295.1. GTDB lineage: Bacteria > Chloroflexota > Limnocylindria > Limnocylindrales > Limnocylindraceae > Limnocylindrus. Next base: position 5,387 of record CAJARA010000062.1, on the reverse strand, counting down.
TCCAGCGCCTCCCTGAGGGGGGAGGGCGCCTCAGAATCGCCCTCCTTGGGCGCCTCGCTGGACGGAGTGGGCGCTGATTGCTACGCTTCACGCATCCAAGAGAGATGTAAGTAGATGACGGGGCGACCTTGGAGTCCCCCAGACAGGAGAGAGAACCCTTGCCACTAGACCGAACGACCACGGAGCGCATCGTTGCCGCAAACGGGCGACACGCTCAGGACACCGGCTCTGCCGAGGTCCAGATCGCACTCCTCACGGAGCGCATTGAGGGGCTCACAGGGCACCTCCAGACATTCAAGCAGGACAATCACTCGCGCCGTGGGCTCTTGAAGCTCGTCGGCCAGCGACGTCGCCTGCTGACCTTCCTACGACGCGAGGATGTGGCACGACACGCCGCACTCACCGAGAAGCTCGGCCTCCGTCGCTAACCCCCGCTCAGCACCGCTGAGCAACTAGATTGGCCGGGCGCCATATGGGCGCGGCCTGAAGAGGAGCAACATGGAAATCACAACCGTATCCGCCGAGTTTGGCGGCCAGACACTCACCATTGAGACGGGACGAATGGCACGCCTTGCAGGCGGCGCCGTAACGGTTCGCTACGGCGACACGGTCGTCCTCGGCACCGCAAATCGCAGCGACCCACGACCGGGTCTCGACTTCTTCCCACTGACGATTGAATTCGAAGAGCGCATGTATGCGGCGGGGAAGATCCCTGGCGGCTACATCAAGCGCGAAGGGAAGGCGTCAGAGAACGCAACGCTCTCTGCGCGACTCACCGACCGACCGATTCGCCCACTCTTTCCTGAGGGCTACAAGGACGACGTCCAGGTGGTTATCACGGTACTCAGCGCGGATCAGGAGAACGACCCGGATATCCTTGGAACGATCGCTGCATCAGCGGCGCTCACGATCTCGGAGATCCCATTTCTTGGGCCAATCGGTGCCGTTCGCGTTGGACTTGTCGACGACAAGTTCATCTTGAACCCAACGTTTGAGCAGCTTGAGACAAGCGACCTTGACCTTGTGGTCTCCGGCACAGCAGACGCCATCATGATGGTTGAAGCTGGTGCGAATCTGATCAACGAAGCGAAGATGGCAGAGGCGATTGAGTTCGGCCACGACGCCATCAAGGCGCTGATCTCCCTGCAGGAGCAGCTGCGCGCAAAGGTAGGGAAGGCGAAGCGCGTTCCGTACATTGAGCCTGGCGTTGACAGCGTCCTCACCTTCGCAGAGGCTGCCGCAAACGGCGCCGCCTTTGTTGTGGTGGACACTGAGACCACTGGCCTCGACGCGAAGCTCTCCGACCTCGTTGAGGTTGCCGCCGTAAAGATCAAGGGCGGCAAGATCACCGACCGTTGGAGCACGCTCGTCAACGCGGGAAATCCAATCGTCGGCGCGCAGATGCACGGCATCACCACTGCTGACCTGAAGAAGGGCATCGCACCAAAGGAGGCGGCGGAGAAGTTCGCCGACTTCGCGAAGGGGGCAATCATCGTTGGCCATAACCTTGGCTTTGACGTCTCCTTCCTTGACGAAGCGCTCGGCAAGGGCCGCAGCTTCGCCACAGAGCAGGGGCAGTACCTCGATACGTTTGTCCTCTTCCGTGAGGCGTACCCAGAGAGCGAGTCGTTCAAGCTCGGCGACCTGGCGCGCATCTACGGCGTAGCAACGGCCCCAACGCACCGCGCAGGGAGCGACGCAGAGGCAACTGCAGAGCTGCTCCTCCTACTCGCCGCAGAGCTGCCAGAGCGACTCGCCACCCTCAAGGAGGGGATCAGCGACTCGATCCGTGCAGCCCGTAGCGGGAAGGGTGAACCGAAGGCGCTCCTCGAAGCGGCACGTCGCAAGGCGCGCCTCGGGAAGAACCTCTTCGGCTACATGCATAAGAAGACCGGTCGCGCCCTCACGATGAAGGAGGGGATCCGCATTGACGGCCGAAAGGTGGATCAGATCCGCCCGATCACCGTTGAGGTTGGACTCTTGCCACGTGCTCACGGTACGGGGCTCTTCACGCGCGGCGAGACGCAGGCGCTCAGCATTGCAACACTCGGTCCGATCGCCCAGGCACAGCGCCTGGATACGATCTCGCCAGTTGCAACGAAGCGCTACCTGCATCACTACAACATGCCGCCATACAGCACCGGCGAGAACAAGCCGATGCGCGGACCTGGTCGTCGAGAGATCGGACACGGTGCACTCGCAGAGCGAGCGCTCCTGCCGGTTCTTCCGTCGGCGGAAGAGTTCCCGTACACAATTCGCGTCGTCTCCGAGTGCGTGACGTCAAACGGCTCCACCTCGATGGCCTCCACGTGTGGCTCGAGCTTGGCGCTTCTTGATGCAGGCGTACCGATCAAGGCCTCAGTCGCCGGTGCGGCAATGGGCCTGATGTCTGAACCAGACGGAGAGTTCGTTGTCCTTACCGACATTCTCGGCAAGGAAGACGCATTCGGCGACATGGACTTCAAGGTGACCGGCACCCGCGAGGGAATCTCGGCACTGCAGATGGACATCAAGATTCAGGGGATTACCGGGAAGATCATTCGAACGGGACTGAAGGATGCGCTTGCTGCGCGACTTGAGATCCTCGACAAGATGGATGCGGTGATCTCAACGGCGCGACCTGAACTTTCAGACTTCGCACCGCGAATCACCACCATCAAGATCAATCCGGAGAAGATCCGCGACATCATCGGCAAGGGCGGAGCAGTCATCCGCAAGCTGCAAGATGACTTCCAGGTCAATATCAACGTGGAAGATGACGGAACCGTACAGATCGCGTCGAGCGACCCTGAGCGCACGAAGCGTGCACTTGATGCCATCAACGGCATCACCAAGGAGGTCGAGGTCGGCACGTTGTACATGGGTAAGGTCACCCGTATCATGGGCTTCGGCTGCTTCGTTGAGATCCTTCCTGGCAAGGAGGGACTCGTCCGAATCAGTGAGCTCGCCGATTACCGTGTGAACACGGTTGAGGATGAGGTTGCTGTTGGCGACGAGATCATGGTGGTCGTCCTTGAGGTCGACCGCCAAGGTCGCGTCAACCTTTCGCGCCGAGCCGCAATGCAGCGCCATAAGGCGGCTCCACGCGAATAGCACTCGTCCGGTTCACCTGAGCGCTTACGAGCGACCCGCCGACAGTTCGGTGGGTCGCTCGTTTATACTTGCCGCATGAGCAGTACAGCGAGCGAGCCAACGAAGAGCGGCGCGGACGGCTACGTCGTCGCCGTTGTCGGCGCGACCGGCCTCGTCGGACGCACCATGATCAGCGTTCTTGAAGAGCGCAACTTCCCCGTGCGCAAGCTCGTGCCGCTCGCCGCCTCTGCCGCTGGCCGAAGCGTGACCTTCCGCGGCGAACAGGTCCCCGTAACTGAAGCAACGCCTGACGCCTTCAGTGGCGTTGATATCGCACTCTTCAGCGCCGGCGCTGATGTGAGTCTCCTCCTCGCACCAGAGGCTGCGGCGCGCGGATGTGCGGTGGTGGACAACTCGAGCGCCTGGCGGATGGACCCAACCGTGCCGCTGGTCGTCTCACAGGTGAATGCAGAAGCGCTCAAGGGACATCGCGGCATCATTGCGAATCCGAACTGCTCCACCATGCAGCTCGCGCCGCTGCTGCAGGCACTCCATGCAGAGGCCGGCCTTCGACGCGTCGTTGTTGCCACATACCAAGCGGTCTCTGGTGCTGGCGCGGATTCAGTGAGCGATCTGATCCAGCAGCGAGCAGCCGTTGTGGCGGGGGAGAAGCCCGTCTCGACCATCTATCCGCACCCCGTAGTCCTCAGCCCAATCCCCGCAATTGATGTCTTCCTGGAAAACGGATCGACGAAAGAGGAGGAGAAGGTGGTGCGCGAGAGCCGCAAGATCTTGAGCCTGCCAAAGCTGCGGATCAGCGCAACCGCTGTACGCATTCCTGTGGAGGTAAGTCATTCGGAAGCTGTGCACGTAGAGTTGGAGCGACCGATCTCACCTGTCCGTGCACGGACAGTCTTTGCACAGACAGATGGTGTCTTTGTGCAAGATGATCCATCGACGCATACGTACCCGCTTGCTGAGACTTCAACCGGCAGTGATGGAATCTTTGTTGGCCGCATCCGTGTTGATGCGAGTGTTGAACACGGCATCGCCTTCTGGGTGGTGAGCGACAACGTGCGCAAGGGTGCAGCAACAAATGCGGTGCAGATCGCCGAGCTGCTCGTACGGGACCAACTCCTCTGGGGAAGCGCGCCGCGTGCCTGACGAGCGAGCTGCGGCGCTCGCCGCGCTTGCCGTAGAGATTGAGGCCTGTCGCGCCTGTCCGCTCGGGAGTCAGCGAACGCAGAGCGTCCCAGGCGAGGGGAGTCCCAACGCCGAGCTCCTGCTTGTTGGTGAGGCGCCAGGGGCGCACGAGGACGCCGCCGGACGCCCCTTTGTCGGCGCCGCTGGCAAGCTGCTCGACCTCCTCTTGAACCTCATCGGCCTTCAGCGACCGCAGGTCTATGTCCTCAATGTCGTCAAGTGTCGCCCTCCAGAGAACCGTGACCCGGAGTCCACGGAGATCGCCGCCTGTGCAGGGTTCCTTGAGCGCCAACTCGCCCTCTTGCAGCCGGTCATCATCGCGCCGCTCGGGCGGCACGCACTCCGCGCATTCGCCCCGGAGGCGAAGATTTCTGAGACTCACGGCGCACCGTTCCAGGGGGAGACGCGGCAGACGCCGGCGGGAACAACGCTCTTTCCGCTCTATCACCCGGCGGCGGCGCTCCACAACGGGGCGCTCCGCCCAACCCTCGAGCGGGACATGGGAGCGCTCGCGCGCGCCCTGCCAGCGGCACGCTCCACATGGCGAGTTGCTCGCGGAGGGGCAGGGGAGGCTAGTCTGTCTGAGATAGAAGCGGCGGCGGAGCGAGATCAGCTTCGCCTCTTTGAAAGTGAGGCTCAGTGAATCAACGTGGTCAGCGTCCACCTGCACGCTCGCAGGGTCAAGGTCAGGGTCGGGGCCCAGCTCAGGGTGGCGGGCGGAGCCAAGGGCGACCGCAGCCTCGTGCCGCAGCCCCCGCGCGTCCCACAGGGCAGCGCGCGCCAGCGGGGCGACGTCCCGATCGGGCGGCTCCGAGCGGACCGCCACTCCGCCTGATTCCGCTCGGCGGGATGGGGGAGATCGGGAAGAACCTCTACCTCTATGAGTATCAGGAGACGATCATCCTGGTTGACTGTGGACTCGCCTTCCCGGATGAGACCACGCTCGGCGTCGACATCATCATTCCTGACATCACCTACCTCCGCGAGCGGAAGAGCGCGGTCAAGGCGGTGCTGATCACCCACGGCCACGAAGATCATGTTGGCGCGCTCCCGCACATTCTTCCAGAGCTTCCTGGCGTCCCTGTCTACGCGAGCACCCTCGCCCGCGGACT
>CAJARA010000061.1 GCA_903944295.1 uncultured Chloroflexota bacterium | reverse complement strand
CGCCGCTTGATGAAGAATCCACGTCTTGCTCATGTTGCTCCTAAGGCGGATGCTAGGCTCCGACTGTGAATGAATTAGCAAACACTAGGTATCTCAACGAGGCGGAAGTGATCAGCCTCCTTCCGAGCATTAGCGAGCAGATCACGTTGGTGGAGCGTGCGCTGCGGGATGTGGCGCGTGGTGCTGCGCATCAGCCGCCGAAGGTGCCGCTTGATCTTGGTGGCGGCGCACCGTTTGCGCATGCGATGCCCGCGGCGATTGATGGACTGGGCGGCAGGGTGGCAGGCGCGAAGTGGATCAGTGGTGGCGGCGGCGCACCGATCGGCGGCGTGGTGCTGGTGGAGCGGCCAGGGGCGAGCGGCCTGCGCGGGATCGTTGCCGCAGCGGCACTCACTGCAGCCCGCACCGCGGCAGTCTCTGGTGCTGGGCTTCGCGTGGCGCCGCCAACAACGGATCGCGCTCGCGCAGGCGGCGCGCTCTCGGCTGCAATCATCGGTGGCGGGGTGCAGGCGGTGACGCATCGTGCCGTACTACAACTGCTGGCCCCTGGTGCGCCGGTCGCCTTCTACTCGCACCGTGCGGCGAGCGAGCTTCCGCTTCTGCCGGGAGATCGTGTTGCTTCATCCATTGACGATGCGCTCAATGGCGCTGACATCATCGTGACGGCGGTGGCGTTTGATACTGCGCCGCGCGAGATCACGTTGGATGCAATTATCCCTGGCGCAACGCTGCTCGTCATTGATTACGCGGCAACTATCAGCGGCGCACTCGTTGAGGCGCTTCGTGCGCGCGGAGCAGTGCGTGTGATCACAGATAGTGCGGCACAGTTTGATGCAACGCGCGCGGCGGGGAAATTGGGGAGTGCGTTGACTGGCGCTTGGCCTGCCGCAGATGCGCAGATCGGTGAGCTGCTTGGTAGCGCCGCGCCGTCTGGTGCCGTGACAACGCTCGTGAATCACCTCGGCATCTCCGCCTGTGACCTGGTGCTGGCAGACGCGATACTCACCGCCGCAGAGGAGCGCGGAGTGGGTACGCTGCTGCCACGATGAGTCCAGAACCACTCCGCCTGAACCTGAGCGCGCCGCCCGCCGCGAGCGGTCGCGCCATTGAGGTGCTCGACTATCACACCGCTGGGGAACCCTTCCGCATCGTGATCTCCGGCTACCCGGAACTTCCTGGGCGCAACATTCTTGAACGTCGCCGAGCCGCACTCGAACAGCACGACGATCTGCGCAAGCTGCTGATGTGGGAGCCGCGCGGTCACGCCGATATGTACGGCGGCATCCTGGTGCCGCCAGATCACGCCGAGGCGCAGGTTGGCGTTCTCTTCATGCATAACGAGGGCTATTCAACAATGTGTGGGCACGGCACCATTGCACTCGCCACCGCACTCATTGAGTCAGGGGCGGTTCCTGCCGTGGGCACCGAAACACCGATCGGCATTGACGCGCCGTGCGGCTTAGTGCGCGCCACGGCACTCGTTGACGCAGCAGAACTTGACGCGGCGCAGGCCGCCAAGCGAACGCCGCGCGTGCGCGAGGTGCGCTTTGAGAACGTGCCGTCGTTCGCCGCTGCGCTTGACGTGCAGCTCGACGTTCCTGGTCTTGGTCGCGTCACGGTAGATGTTGGATACGGTGGCGCGTTTTATGCGCTGATCAGCGCCGCATCACTCGGCCTGGAGATGAGCGCTGCAAACGCGGCGCAGATCGCCGCCGCCGGTCGCGCCATCACCAGCGCCGGTCGCGCTGCACTGCGTGCAGGCGGCGCACTCGCAAACGCGCTCGGCGTGAAACACCCCGAGTCAGACGATCTCTCCTTCTTGTACGGCACGATAATTGACGGCCCACCAGAAGATGCGTCGCACCACTCGCGCAACCTCTGTCTCTTTGCTGAAGGTGAGGTGGATCGTTCACCAACCGGTTCTGGCGTCTCGGCGCGACTCGCCGTGTTGCATGCGCGCGGTCTTGTTGCCACTGGAGAAGAGATCGCGATTGAATCAATTCTCGGTCGCGACTCACTCTTCCACGGCCGCGTTCTGCGCAGCGAACGTTGGGCGAATCGCGACGCGGTGATCCCAGAAGTGCGCGGCAGCGCGCACATGACGGGGAGCGCGCGTTTCGTTCTTGACGAGAACGATCCAATTGGCCGCGGCTTCCTCGTGGCGCGCTAGCCGCGCTCGCGTGTCGCTGCAGACGCTACTCATCGTCAATCCCGCCGCAGGCGGTGGACGCGCGGCGCGCGCACTTGATCGCGTCCTTGAGGAGCTCGCGCCACTTCGACCATTTGATGTGTTCGTGACGCAGCCTGGCTTGGAGCGGCCAGCCGAGCGCGCAGCGTTTGAGGCGGTTCGTGCTGGCGCCACGCGCATTCTTGTGCTCGGCGGTGACGGCTCATCGAGTCAAGCGGTGAATGGCATCTATGCGGCTGGTGGCGTTGAGGCGCTCGGTGGCGTTGCGCTTGGACTTATGCCGGCGGGGACGGGTCGCGATTACGCGCGATCGGCGGGCATCTCACGCGACCCTGTAGCGGCGGCGCGTACGTTGGCGCGCGGTGCCGCGGCGCGCCGCGTGGATGTTGGCGTGGTGCACCTTGCTGGTGGTGTGGATCGACTCTTCTTGAACGTTGCATCGTTCGGCATCAGCGCGCAGATCGCGCATGCACTGGAGGAGTATCCGCAACTGAAGCGCCGCGCAGGTGTTGTTGCATTCGGACTCGCCACCGTGCGCGCCGGCCTGCGCTACGCGCCAGATGAGATGGAGCTGCGCGTGGATCTTGCCGCGGCGCAGCGCGGACCAACGGCGGCAGTTGCCATCGCCAACGGCGGCTGGTTTGGTGGCGGGATGCACGTTGCCCCTACCGCGCGCCTTGATGATGGGCAACTTGAGGTGGTGCGTTTCGGCAATCTTGCCCGCCGCGACTTTGTGATCAGCCTGCCGCGCCTCTATAGAGGGACGCATTACACGCATCCGGACGTGACGCATGCACGGGGGGCCGTGGTGGAGGCGCTGCCGCTCGGCGGCGCTGGCGCCCGGGAGATCGAGATTGAGGCGGACGGCGAGCTAGTGGGCGCCCTCCCCGCACGATTCTCCGTGCTCCCTGCGGCGCTCTCACTCCTCGCCTAGCGACACCTGTCGCGGAGGCGTACCATCCCCACCATGCGAACGCCGACCTCGCGGACCGCCGTGCTCTCCCTGCTGCTGTTGATTGTCTTCTCTACGAATGCAGCCGCCGCCCTCGCGCAGCCACCAGCAACCGACTTACCAGGGAGGAAGCCGTTCCTTCCCGTTGAACCATTCGATCAAAATTCTCCGCTTCCAAGCTACTCGTACGACCCTAACTCGCCTTTGCCGAGCGAAAGCTTCCCCAACTCCTCTTCTGAACCTACGCCGACCTACTCGGTTGCCCCCTCGCGACGGCCAACCCCAACCCCGACTCCATCAGAGTCTCCTTCACCCTCTCTGACGCCGTCACCCTCGGCATCAGCAACGACAACTCCAACGCCCACCCCAACACCAGCGCCGACGGCGTCGCCAGACACGTCGCCATCGGCCGCACCCTCACCAACACCTTCACCAACACCTTCACCAACCGCATCAGAGAGTGGTGCGCCGCTCGATCCTGAGTTCACCCCGCAAGTTGAACCGCTCCGCGAGCAACCTGCAACCGAACCGCACTTCACCCTTGAGTTGCAGGCCATCATCGGCCAGCCCGTCGTGGATGCACACGTGATCGTTGACGCGGCGGGGCTGCTGCCCGAAACGCTCGTGGAACTAGAGATGCGCAGCGATCCGATTTCACTTGGCTCGTACGCAGTGGACGCATCGGGCAGTGTGCGATTCCTCGCCGAACTTCCAGATCAAGTTCCCGAAGGGACGCACAGCATCTACGCGAGAGCACAGTCAAATCCGTTGACGCCACTCCCAGAATCTGTGGAACGCATAGCGACGATCGTGGTTGACGCAAACGGACTGGTGGTTGGAGTGTGGCAAGACCTGCGCACAGATCCGTCACCTGGCAGCGCGCCCGCTGCGCCAAAAGAGCCAGTCACTGGTCGAGGCGACACGCTGATCATTACGCAGCAGAGTGGCACGCTTCTCTACATTGACGAGCGTATCTCCACGAACGCAACGGCGGCAGCAATCCGAAGCGCGAGCGTCGCCTTGACATCACCCGCAACCGCAAGCGGCGCAACAGTAACGGTGCTCTTACTCGCGCTGCTTGGAATCGCGCTCGAACTGCCGTTCAACCTGATCAGCGGACGCGCCAAGCGCTACTACGATCGGATCATGTCTGGGCTCCGTTCCAATGAAGGAAGGCGCATCGCACCGAGAATTCTCGGCGTACGCGTTGACGTCATTCTCTTTCTTATTGCTGGGCAGATCATTGCGCAACTGAACGCGCCTCTTGAGTTGATCCCGCCACTCGGACAGATGGTGCAGACAGCCGCGTTCGGAGCGGCAGCAATCTTCATCATCTCTGCGTGGTATGCACTCCCGAACATCGCGCTGCATCGCCAACGCCACGGCGATCTCGGTGACTTCCGCGCCGAGTGGCCGAGCTTGATTGTTGCAATCGCTGCACTCGTTGCCGCGCAGCTTTCAGGGATCGTTCCTGGATTCTTGATTGGACTCTTCACGGTGAGAAAGTTCCGTCGGGTGCTGCCAGAGACGCTCACCGCTCGCGGTGCGCTCTTCGCGACGCTTTCTCTTGTCGCACTTGCACTCTTTGCATGGCTACTGATGGACTTCATCACCGCTCAAGAACCAGATGCAACAACGCCGCTCCGTGTGATCGCTGACGGGGTGCTCGGCGTGGTCCTCGTTGCCGGAAGCCAAGGGGCGCTCCTCAACCTGCTGGATCCAGGGGAGAGCGCGGCCACAACCCTTCGCCGCACACGTCTGCTCTCTTGGATGGCTGCCGTTGGCGCGTCAGGAGGACTCACCTTCGCTCTGCTCGCGAGCGGTGAGATTGACGTGGCCCTCTTCTCGCCGCCGTCGAGCCTGCAGGAGTACCTGCTCCTTCTCGGATTCGCGGTTGTGTCGCTTGCCGCCATCGCCGCGGTCCATCGGCTTACGGCTCGGTCTCGCGCCGCACGACTGGCCACGGAGTAGGCGCAGCACCCCCCAGGAGTGGGCGCCCCCAGCCTTGCTGCGGGGGCTACCCAAAGCCTCATCCATGATGGATACTCCCTATCCAACCAGGCGTGGCCTGGGCTACCCACGAGGGGGATGAGATGGACGCAACGGAGATCCTGAAGAGCAACGCCGCAGCAGTAGCCGCAGCCGATGCCGCATGGGTGAATCCGCGCGATCCAGCGAAGGCGCTCGGCGCCGATGGTCTCCCGCTCCGTAGCCGCCGCGCACCAAAGTGGAAAGACATCCCGAACGAACAGTGGGACGACTGGCGTTGGCAGCTCTCCAATCGCGTCAACACGCTCGAAGAGATCGGCGAGATCCTTGAGCTGACAGACGACGAGCGCGAAGGCCTCTCCGCCGAAGGGAAGTTCCGCGTTGACATCACGCCGTACTTCGTCAGCCTCATTGATCCAAAAGATCCAAACGATCCAATTCGTCGTCAAGTGATCCCAGTCGGATCAGAGCAGCAGGCCTTCACCGCCATGATGGAGGACTCCCTCGGCGAAGATCGCCACTCGCCAGTTCCGGGCCTTGTGCACCGCTACCCGGATCGCGTGCTGATGCTCGTCACCACGCAGTGCGCATCGTATTGCCGCTACTGCACGCGCTCGCGCATCGTTGGAGACCCAACGCAGAACTTCAACTCGAAGGATCACGAAGCGCAGCTCGACTACCTACGACGCACGCCGCAGGTGCGCGACGTACTGATCAGCGGCGGCGACGGGCTCACCCTTGCGCCGAAACTCTTTGAGAAGATTCTCCGCGGCCTGCGCGATATTCCACACATCGAGATCATCCGCATCGGCTCGCGCGTCCCCGTCTTCATGCCACAGCGCATTGACGACGAACTCTGCGAGATGATGGCGAAGTACCACCCACTCTGGATGAACCTCCACTTCAATCACGCGCAGGAGATCACACCAGAAGTTTCACGCGCCGTAGATAAGCTGACGCGCGCCGGTATTCCTGTTGGGAATCAGTCGGTGCTCCTTGCTGGCGTGAACGACTGCGTGCACATCATGCGCAAGCTGGTGCACAAGCTCGTAGAGAATCGCATCCGCCCGTACTACATCTATCAGTGCGACCTTGTAGAAGGTTCTGGCCACTTCCGTACGCCAGTCGGGAAGGGCTTGGAGATCATCGAAGGCCTGCGCGGACACACGTCAGGCTATGCCGTGCCAACGTTTGTGATCGATTCGCCTGGTGGCGGCGGCAAGATCCCAGTGATGCCGAACTACCTGATCTCGTACAGCGATCACAAGGTGGTGCTGCGCAACTACGAGGGCTACATCAGCACCTACGAAGAGCCAGAGCACTACACGCGACACGATGCATCGAAGTGCGTTGACTGCCGCGGTGCACGACCAGAGCCAGGACAAGAGGGCGTCTTCGGTCTCCTCGCCGGTCACGAGATGTGGATCGAGCCGAAGGGCCACGCTGAGATTCACTCGCGCGGCAACACCGAAGCGCACCGTCTGCAGGATCCAACGAAGTGGCAGCCGCTCGGCATCGGCGGCGCCGTTGAGGGGAGCGTTGGCGCACCACTCAAGGTGCTCCCCGCTGGCACGGAGGAGCGCCCGAAGGAGGGCGAGCCAACCGCCGCCGCACACGGAGAGCTGCTCTAACTCTCCGCCTGAGTGGGATACTTCGCCCATGAGTGACGCCCCACACCTGCCATGGCCGCCAGTGATTGCCGAAGCGCGATCGCCATTTACCGCCGTGCGCGTAGCGGCGCTCCTGCTTGCGCGTCCGCGCGGCTTTGGTGAGCGCGT
>CAJARA010000060.1 GCA_903944295.1 uncultured Chloroflexota bacterium | reverse complement strand
GCGGCCGCCAACTCCTCTCCAGGTGCTGGTGTGCCTGCCGTCACCCTTGTCCGGCCAACAAAGATCACCACCGCGCCGTCTTCGTCCGTTGCCACTTCGGCAACAAGCCTGGAAATGTCTCCATCGCGCAGTGGTGATGCCACGATGCGAGTGATGAGTCGAGGCTCTGCGCCACCACTTGCAGGGGGGAGGAGTGCGTACTCTTTCTCTTCCGAAACACGGATCTGCGAGAGGTTCGCGTCTCTCGCAATTAGGAGGCCGTCCACCCCAATGCGAATGTGTGGCTGAAGGCCAGAGAGTGTTGGACGTGAAGTGAAGAACTCATCGACAAGATTTGCAAGGGTGGCCTCTTCTGGAAGATCAATCGTGACCACGCTCGCCCCTTCGCGTGAGCGGAGCAGTGCATAAAGGCGAACGTTGATGCGCATGCGCTAGACGAAGATCCCCGCACCGAAGAAGAGGCCGCTCGCAAGGATCGTCCCCGTGGCTACGGCGCCGAGGTCGATGTAGAGCAGCCCGGTCGCAGACTCCATGGAGCGCGCCTTCGCGGTACGCCACCCGGCGTAGGTGAGGAGTGCGGGGAAGATCAGGCCGATGGTGAGTCGGAGAATGGCGAAGAAGTCCCAGCCGGAGCCAAGGCCGCCGAGTCCGAGAAGCTGCCAGATCAGGAAGAGGGTGCCCTGCACGGCGATGCCGATTCCGAGTGCGCGGCTCAGCAGCAGGAGTGGCGCCTCAGGAAGTTTGGGCGTCACCAGATACCAGTGCGCAAGGATCATTGCGGCGAAGGCGCCCCCCGTCACCGCGGAGAGGATCAGCAGTTGCGCAAGGAGTGCGACGGCGATCAGTGGCGTTGGCGCCCAGCCAACCGCACCAACGATCAAAACAGCAACGCCGGCGGCAAGGGTGAGTGCGCCAACGCGACGCCCATCACCACCGCGCGCAATGCGCAGCATCCAGAGTGTGGCGAGTGAGGCAACGAGAACGAGGAGAACGCGGCGCAGCGCATCGATCTCTGCGCCAGCGGCGTGGATCGGCGCGGCGGCATCTGGGCTCGGGAGCGCTCCGTCGGCGAGCCAGGCGAGGAAGGCCCAGCCCCCAGCGGCGAAGACGGTGAAGCCGCGGTAGCCACGCGTCGCCTCGGCACGGTGCGTGATCAGGAGGAGGGCGGCCAGCGAGCCAACCGCGAGGCCGACAAGCACCACCCAGTTGATGAAGGCGAGGGATCGGGCGACGCTCTCTGCAGACATGCTGCGAGCCTAACACCCGCCTGCGCCGAGCCTGATCTCGCCAGTCCGGCGCAGATCGGCGAGAATAGCCGTCCGCCCAGCGTGCGGCGTAAGGAGGAGCATGAGCGACGAACTGCAGAACACGCGACGCAAGGTGGTACTCCCGCCGGTTGACGCTGCGCTCCGTACCCCGCGCGCAACCGCGTCCGAAGAGGAGGCGCCGATCGAAGCGGTGCGCGCAATCGCCGCACTCCTCGGCCGTACCGCAGCTCCTGGACGTCGTGCCGCTGCAACGCCAGAAGTAGCTGAGACCGCCGTTGGCGTGATCGGTGACCGTGAGGTGCAGATTCAGGGTGTCATCGGCGCACTCAACGATGAACAAGATGCTGAGTTCCGCGATGCGCGGAAGCGGCTGAAGCGTGCAGAGCGTCGCGTTGAAGAGGTACTTGAACGACTCGCCGCCGCAACGCCGGACGGCCTCTCAGGCTAAGGAGAGCTACTGCGGGTCGGCGAGGACGAGGAGTCGTAGCTCCGTCATCTCTTCAATTGACCAGCGGATCCCTTCGCGGCCGAGACCCGACTCCTTCACACCGCCGTACGGCATGTTGTCAATACGGTAGGTAGGAACATCATTCACGATCACGCCGCCAACTTCGAGCTGATCAAACGCGGCGCGCACATGCGCAAGGTCGTTGCTGAAAAGTCCACACTGTAGGCCGAAGCGGCCCTCGTTGACCGAAGCGATCACCTTGGTGAAGTCGCTATAGCGCTCAAGGATCACAACTGGCGCAAAGGCCTCATCACTGCAGATGCGCGCGCTCCGCGGCACGTTGGTGAGAATGGTTGGTGCAAAGAGTCGCGGCTCTCCCGCTTTCACTGGTGCACCGCCCGCTAGGACGCGCGCGCCCGCGGCGACCGCCTCGGCGATCCACTCCTGCGTGCGCCTCGCCGCGCCGTCATCAATAAGCGGCCCAACATCGGTCGCCTCATCAAATGGATCGCCCACCTTCAGTTGTGCCGCACCAGCAACGTAGCGCTTCTCGAACTCATCGGCAATAGAGTCGTGAAGGAAGATGCGCTGCACGCTAATGCAGACCTGTCCCGCATAGGCGAAGGCGCCAACAAGTGAGCGCTTCACCGCCCAGTCAAGGTTGGCGGTGGCATCCACGATGCAGGCGGCGTTTCCGCCGAGCTCAAGAAGGACGCGGCGCTTTCCTGCTCGCGCCTTCATCTTCCAGCCGATGACTGGCGAGCCGGTGAATGACAAGAGACGGAAGCGCTCGTCGTCAATCAGCCTGTCGGCAACGTCGCGCGCGGTTGGGATGACACTGAGCGCCCCCTCTGGGAGGCCCGCCTCGGTCATGATCTCCGCCACCTTCAGCATGATCAGAGGATCGGCTGATGGCGGCTTCAAGACGATGCTGCAGCCGGCGGCGATCGCTGGCGCCACCTTATGTGCGGCGAGATTCAGCGGGAAGTTGAAGGGGCTAATGCCAAGGACAGGGCCGACTGGGAAGCGGCGTGTGATGCCGAGGCGCCCCTTGCTCGACGGCGCAAGGTCGAGTGGGATCGTCTCGCCAATCATCCGCTCCGCCTCTTCCGCTGCAAGGCGGAAGGTCAGCGCGCCACGATCGATCTCTGCGCGCGCGTCGCGAATCGGCTTCCCCGCTTCGGCGGAGAGGAGCGCGGCGAGCTCGTCCCTGCGCGCGCTAATCCCTGCAGCAGTCTTGCGTAAAATGTCGGCGCGCTCCCATGCGCCAAGCGCGCGCATGCGTTCAAATCCGGCCTGCGCACCAACCACGGCGCGCTCCATCTGTTCGGCACTCGCAAGGAAGGTACTCCCCACCACGTGGCCGTCATACGGCGAACGGATCTCATGCGGTTGCGGGGACTCCTCCCAGGAGCCGGCAACGAGGATCTTCTGCGCCTTCATGATCCGAGTCTAGCCGAGTGCCGCTGCCGCTTTGGGTGCTGGCCGCTTAGAGTGCGGCGCCGCGCGGGTAGCTGCCGAGAATACGCAGTTCGCTGGTCACGGCGGCGAGCTCCTTCATCGCCCCCTGGAGCGCCGCGTCGTTCGCGCCCGCGTCGAGGTCCATCCAGAAGACGTACTCCCAGTCGCCCCCCTGGCTCGGCCGCGACTCCAACTTGCTCATGTTCACCCCCGCCGCCGCAATCCGCTGCAGTACAGCGAGAAGCGTCCCTGGCTCGTTGCGCACACCAACAAGGAGCGTTGTTCGAGGCGCGCCGCTGCGCGCGCTGATCTCTGCGCCGCTTCCGGTTGAGCGCAGCACCCAGAAGCGGGTGCGATTACCTGGATCCTTCTCAATGCCGCTCGCCAGCTCCACGAGTCCGTGCAGCGTTGCGGCGCGCGGCGAGAGGACGGCGGCGGCATCGCGCTCGTTGCGTTCACGAATCGCTGCGCCAGCACCCGCGGTGTTGTAGGTGCTAAGTAGCTGCCAGGTGCGCGTGCGCAAGAACGGTTCAGATTGAGCCAGCGCCTGCGCATGGCTATAGACGCGCGTGATGTCATCTAGAGCAACGCCAGGGAGTGCGGCGAGGACCAGGTTCACTGGCACCACCGACTCCCCCACGATCTCGAGTGCGCCGTCACGCACAAGGTCGAGTGTCTCGCGCACGGTACCGTTCACCAGGTTCTCAATCGGCAGGACGCCGAACTGCGCGCGACCATCGAGGAGTGCGGCGCGAACGTCGGCGAATGAGCCAACGGCGAGGCGCTCCGCCTCTGCGCCGAAGAAGGCGATCAGTGCATCTTCCGCGAATGCGCCCGGCTCACCCGAATACGCGATGCGCGCCGTGCCGCTCATCAGCGCTCCTTTGGAACGTTGCGCTCGGAGCGTCGCTCTACGGCGCCACCACTCTTCAGGAGGGCGTACTCCAATGAATCGGCAAGTGCGAGTGCAGATGCGGAGATGATGTTCTCACCGACCCCCATCGTTGACCAGGCGTCACCGCCAGCCACTGACTCAATCACCACGCGCGTCTTAGCGCCGGTGGCGGAACCGCCATCAAGGATGCGCACCTTGTAGTCAACAAGGTGTACCGCGTCCAGCTGCGGGTAGAAGGCACCGAGCCCCTTGCGCAGCGCGCGGTCGAGCGCGTTCACTGGGCCGTTTCCATCTGATGCGGTGTGCAGATCTTCACCGCTCACTTGGACGCGCACCGTTGCCTGCGCACGCGGTTCACTCGCTTCGCGCTGCTCCACGATGACGGTGAAATCCATGATGCTGAATGGCGCGGTGTAGCCAGGCTTGTGGCGCTCAACGAGGAGCTCAAACGAGGCCTCAGCGCCCTCGTAGCTCGCGCCGCCCGCCTCCATCTCCTTCACCAGTGCCGAGAGCGTCTTTGAGTCAAGGCCGGAGTTGGCAAGTTCAACGCCGAGTTCCGCCGCGCGGCTCCCCGTGTTCGCCTTCCCGCCGAGCTCTGAGACAACCAGGCGACCGCGATTCCCCACGAGTGCCGGATCAATGTGCTGATAGGCGCGCGGTGTCTTCACCTGCGCGGCGCCGTGCACGCCGCCTTTGTGAGCGAATGCGGAGCGACCCACATACGGCTGGTGATCATCTGGCGCGAGGTTGGCGATCTCCGCCACCTCGTGGGAAAGCGTTGAGAGATCGGCGAGACGATCGGCCCCCGCCACCTTGTGCTCACTCTTGAGGGCGAGATTCGCCATCAGCGAGACCATATTGGCGTTGCCGGCGCGTTCGCCGTAGCCGTTGATCGTTGCCTGGACGTGCCGCACGCCGGCATCCACCGCCGCGAGCGCGTTCGCCACGGCGAGCTCCGCATCGTTATGTGAGTGAATCCCCCAGACCACCTCGCGAGCCCCCTTGTCAGCTGCGAGTGTGGCGCGCGCAGCGCGCACGATCTCGCTCATTCGGTTGGTCAGTGTGCCGCCGTTCGTGTCGCAAAGGACGAGGGTGGAGGCGCCAGCGTCGCGTGCGGCGCGCAGCGTATCTAATGCGTAGGCGGAATCGGCCTCATAGCCATCAAAGAAGTGCTCGGCGTCATAGACCAGCTCGCGACCACGCTCGGCAATGTAGCCAACGCTCTCCGCGATCATGGCGAGGTTCTCCGCGCGCGTCGCCTCGATCACCTCATCCACGTGGAGCGTCCAGCTCTTCCCAAAGATCGTGACAATCGGCGTCTCAGCATCCAGCAGCGCATTCAGGTTCGGATCGGCCTCTGGTCGGTTCGACTTGTGGCGCGTGCTGCCGAAGGCGGCGAGCTTGGCGCGCTCCCAGCGAATCTTCTTTGCGGCGGCGAAGAACTCAATGTCCTTCGGGTTCGACCCTGGCCAACCACCCTCAATCGCTGGCATGCCGAACTCATCAAGCGCGCGGGCAATACGGAGCTTGTCTTGCAGCGAGAGGACGAGGCCTTCGCGCTGCGCGCCGTCACGGAGCGTTGTGTCATAGAGAAGGACCGGCTCCTTCTCGCCGCCCATCGAGCCACTCATGCCGCGCCACCCTTCGCGCTCAGCACCTGCTCAACGATTAGATCTGTGGCCTCGCGTGTGCCCACCAGGGTGAGTCCCGCCAGCTTCAGCGCCGCAGCATCTGCGCCGCCCGCAAGATCAGCGGTTCGCGCGCCCGCGCGCACAGCGGCGGCGACCGCCGCTTCCACCGCGAGTGCGGCATCTACATGGCCGAGCGACTCACGCAACATCATGGCGCCAGAGAGGATCGTGCCGATCGGGTTCGCCAGATTCTTCCCCGCAATATCCGGGGCTGAGCCGTGGATCGGCTCGTAGAGGCCGAAGGTGCCGTGCGTCGTTCGCTTCGTGCCGAGCGACGCCGAAGGGAGCATGCCGAGCGAGCCGGCCAAGACGGCCGCCTCGTCAGAGAGGATGTCGCCGAAGAGGTTCTCCGTAACGATCACGTCGAGCGTTGCTGGCCAGGTGGCGAGGAGCATCGCCGTGGAATCAACCAAGCGGTGCTCCAACTTCACGTCGGGATATTCGGCGCCGACCTCGGTCACCACCTTGCGCCAGAGTCGGCTGGTGGCAAGGACATTCGCCTTATCAATGGATGCGAGTCGCTTGCTGCGCTTTCGCGCAAGTTCAAAGGCGACCACGGCAATTCGGCGAATCTCATCTTCGTGATACGGGAGCGTGTCTACCGCCTGTCGGCCGGTCGGCGTCACCTCTTCGCCAGATGGCTTTCCAAAGTAGAGGCCGCCGGTGAGTTCTCGCACCATCATCAGGTCTACACCAACGAGTCGCTCCGGCTTCAGGGGTGACGCGTCATACAGTTCCGGGAGGATGGTGACGGGACGGAGGTTGGCAAAAAGTTCGTAGCGCGTGCGCAGTGCGAAGAGCGCCTGCTCAGGTCGGACGCTTGCGTTCGGGTTATCCCACTTCGGTCCACCAACGGCGCCAAGGAGGAGTGCATCCGCCGTATCGGCAATCTGCAGGTCCTCTTCGCGAATCGCCACGCCGTGCGCGTCAATCGCGCAGCCACCAGCGGCGATCTCGAGCCACTCGATGGTGAAGCCGAAGCGGCTCCCCGCCGCATCAAGGACGCGTCGCGCCGCGGCGACCACATCTGGTCCAACACCATCGCCAGGGATGGTGACGACGCGATGATCAAACGTGCCGCTCCGCTGCTGCAGCGGGAGGGCTGCGCTCTCCGTTGTGGAGCTCACTGCATCGCCTCGCGCGATCCCTTCGTCGGTGCGCTCGCCGCGCCAGACTCGATCGCCGCTAGCTTGTTCGCTGCGGTGATGTAGGCCACAAGTGAGGCGTCAATAATGTTCGTGCTGAGCCCCTGGCCGCTGACGATGCGCGTCTCGGGAAGTGGCTTCCCCTCGGCGTCCATATCAGAGGAGCGGCGGCACTTCACTGAGACCTGACCCTGCGCATCCTCCCCTTCGGAGACGGCGCGGATCTCGTATTCGGCGAGGTTCGGCCGCCAGCCGAGCGTTGGCTCAATCGCAAGGTCGATCGCCTCATAGAGCGCATCAACTGGGCCGTTTCCGGTTGCCTCAGCCTTGTGATCTTTACCGTTGACCCGCACCTCAACGCGGCCGGCAGAGCCCCCGCCATGCGAGCTTTCTACGCTCCAATCAACGAGCTCAATCGTTGCCGCGCTCCCCGTGGCGGCGCGCTTATCAACGAGCGCCAGAAGATCCGCGTCGGTGAGCTCCTTCTTAATGTCGGCGAGCGCGATCGCTTCGCGGTAGAGCGCATCGAGCGCCTCACCGGTGAGGTCGTGCCCGAGTTCGGTGAGCTTCGCCTGAAGTCCGCGTCGACCGGAGAGCTTGCCAATCGTCAGCGACGATCCGAGTAGTCCAACCGACTGCGGCGTCATGATCTCGTAGGTGAGCGGATTCTTCAGCACGCCGTCCTGATGAATCCCCGACTCGTGCGCAAATGCATTCGCGCCAACGATCGCCTTGTTCGGCTGCACTGCAAAGCCGGTGAGGTAGCTGACCAGCCGGCTCGCGGCGGTGAGCTGCTCCGTCTGGACGCGAATGTCGTGGGAGTCAAACTGGCCGGGTCGCGTGCGGAGCGCCATCACCACCTCTTCCAACGAGGCGTTGCCGGCGCGCTCGCCGAGCCCGTTGATCGTGACTTCAACCTGGCGCGCCCCCGCCTGCACAGCGGCGAGCGTGTTCGCTGTGGCGAGACCAAGGTCGTTGTGGCAGTGGACGCTCACCGTGGCGTCACGCCCAACAAGGTCAACCACGCGCTTGGTGAGTGCGGCGTACTCCGACGGGATAGCGTAGCCAACGGTGTCAGGGATGTTGACCGTGGAGGCGCCAGCGCCGACCACCGCCTCATACACCTGCAGCAGATATTCGTGATCGGTGCGGCTCGCATCTTCGGCGGAGAACTCCACCTCGGCGTCGCGACCGAGTCGCTCGCGCGCGTACTTCACCCACTTCACCGCCTCAGCGAGCGCCGCCTCACGTGTGGTGCGCAGCTTATGCGTGAGGTGAATGTCTGACGTTGCAATGAAGAGGTGCAGGTGCGGTCGATCCGAACCCTTGATCGCGTCGATGGCGCGCTGAGGGTCGCCATCCTTGCAGCGTGCGAGCGCCGCAATGCCGATCCCCTTCGTTGACTCGGCGATCTGTCGCACCGCCTCAAAGTCGCCTTCGGAGGCAGCTGGGAAGCCGGCCTCAATGACGTCCACCTTCAGCTTGGCGAGCTGTCGCGCAACCTCCAGCTTCTCCGCAACGGTGAGTCCGGCGCCTGGCGCCTGCTCACCATCACGCAGCGTGGTGTCAAAGATGCGAACCGCACCAGCGGCTACGCCGGGTCCCGGTGCGCCGTTCACTTGCTTGCGCCCTTCTCCGCAGCACCCTGTGCGCCGTCAATGTCCACCTCAACCGGGTTGAGGAAGGTCATCTGCCGACGTAGCTCACGACCCACCTTCTCGATTGGGTGGCCCGAGTTCGCCGCGCGCAACTTCTTGTAGTTTGGTCGACCCGCCTCATCCTCTGCGATCCAGCCCTTGGCGAACGTGCCGTCCTGGATCTCGGTAAGGATCTGCTTCATGCGCGCCTTCACCGACGCATCAATGATGCGCGGACCTGAGACGTAGTCGCCGTACTCGGCGGTGTCGGAGATGGAGAAGCGCATGAAGTCCAAGCCGCCGCGGTACATCAGGTCCACGATCAACTTGAGTTCGTGCATCGTCTCGAAGTAGGCGAGCTGCGGATCGTAGCCGGCCTCAACCAGCGTCTCCCACGCACTCTTGACGAGTTGCGCCGTACCGCCGCAGAGGACCGCCTGCTCACCGAAGAGGT
>CAJARA010000059.1 GCA_903944295.1 uncultured Chloroflexota bacterium | reverse complement strand
CGAGCAACTC
Source organism: uncultured Chloroflexota bacterium (assembly GCA_903944295.1). GTDB lineage: Bacteria > Chloroflexota > Limnocylindria > Limnocylindrales > Limnocylindraceae > Limnocylindrus. Next base: position 2,128 of record CAJARA010000059.1, on the reverse strand, counting down.
GCTGGCGTCCTTGGCGACCTTCTTGAAGCCTGTCGACTCGTTGCGCTCTATGCGGCGCCCGTGATTCCTGAGACAGCGGAGAAGATTTGGACGCTCCTCGGTCACCCATGGCCGTATGACGCCGCTGGTCACGGGGGTCAGACACGCGCTGCGCTTGGAGGGTGGGGGAGCGTTGCAGCAACAGGGGCACTCGGCGAGCCGGTTCCACTCTTCCCGCGACTTGAAACAGATGAGCAGCCGACCTCCGCTGACTGACGCGCACGGCCACCTGCAGGCCGATCGCTTTGATGTCGATCGCGACGAGGTGATCGCGCGCCTCCGTGCCGCCGGCATGACGCGCCTCCTCATCCCGTCATGGAGCGTTGCGAGTTCGCAGGGTGCGGTGGAGATTGCGCGCGAGCACGACTGGATGGATGCGGCGATCGGGATCCATCCGCATCACGCCACAGACGAGGCGAGTCAGCGTTCCGCCCTTTTGGCGCGCGCCGCTGAGCCCGAGATTGTGGCAATCGGAGAGACAGGGATTGACACAAAGCGCAACTACGCGCCACTCACAGATCAGATCGCAAACTTTGAGGCGCACATTGAGATCGCAGTGCAGCTCGGAAAGCCGCTAATTCTGCACTGCCGCTCAGCGGGGGACGGCGACGATGCCCAGCGTCTGTTAATCAAGACGTTGAAGGAGTCGCCGATCGGTGCTCCCGGTGGGGCCGCCGCGTTTGGCGGGAGGGCGCCATTTATCTTGCACAGCGCGTCGGGGAGTCAGGGCTACATCGAGGAGGGCCTCGCACTCGGCGGGCTCATCTCCATCTCTGGACTCGTCTTCCGTCCAGAGGAGCGCGCCACGGCGGAGTGGATTCGAGCGGTTCCGGCCGACCGGCTACTGACGGAGACCGATGCACCGTGGCTGACAATGCCTGGCGCCCCCGATCCAAGTCGCAATGAGCCGGCGAATGTCGCCTTCACGTTGGCCTGGATCGCTGAGCGTCGTGGCGAAGCGGTGGACGATCTCGCGGCGGCGATCAGTGCCACCTACGACCGTGCCTTTCCGCGTCAGCGGTCACGCTCAGACTGAGCGTGGTGTTGGCACTCGGCGGGGGAGAGTGCTAACATCGAAGCAAGCGCACGAGCAGTGCGCGCTGTGAACATTGCAGCGGGCGAGCGCCACGCTGCTTAGCAGGAGGTCAAACACCATGGCGAAGAAGGCATCACTCCGACCCCTCGGCGACCGAGTCGTCGTCAAGCCGGTCCCGCGCGACGAGAAGACGGCGAGCGGCATCATCCTTCCAGACACGGCGCAGGAGAAGCCACAAGAGGGCGAAGTCGTCTCCGTTGGTCCAGGCCGCATCCTTGATGACGGGAAGCGTGAGCCGATCGACGTAAAGGTGGGGGATCGTGTCCTCCATGCGAAGTACGCCGGCACCGAATTCAAGCTCGACGGCGCCGAGTACCTGATCGTCGGCGCGAAGGACATCCTCGCGATCGTCGAATAACTAAGTTATTCAGCAGTAGTAAGTAGAGCAAGAAAGTAGAGGGGCAGAATGGCAAAGCAGGTTGTTTTTGACGAGGCGGCACGTCGCGCGCTCAAGCGTGGGATCGACAAGCTCGCCGACACGGTAAAGGTCACGATCGGCCCAAAGGGTCGGAACGTGGTGCTGGACAAGAAGTTCGGCGCACCAACCATCACCAATGACGGCGTGACCATTGCACGCGACATTGAGTTGGAAGATCATTTTGAGAACATGGGAGCGCAGCTTCTGAAGGAAGTTGCCACCAAGACGGACGATGTCGCCGGTGACGGAACGACCACCGCAGTAGTCCTCGGCCAGGCGCTCGTCACTGAAGGACTTCGCAACGTTGCCGCGGGCGCAAACCCGATGGTGATCAAGCGCGGACTCGATAAGGCGGTCGCCGCCGTTGTTGCAGAGATCAAGGCGCACTCCCGCAAGGTGGAGACACGTGAGCAGATCGCCGCGGTTGCCTCAATCTCCGCCGCAGACCCAAGCGTTGGCGAGCTGATCGCTGAAGTGATGGGGAAGGTCGGCAAGGATGGCGTGATCACCGTTGAGGAGGGCCAGTCGCTCGGCCTCGACAAGGAGTACACGGAGGGGATGCAGTTCGATCGCGG
>CAJARA010000058.1 GCA_903944295.1 uncultured Chloroflexota bacterium | reverse complement strand
CTTGGAGACTCGATCGTTCTCGGTGCAACCTTTACCAACAACTCGACGAATCCACGTCTGGCACGCGCGCCAGTCACGCAAGCGTATCTCGGCGATACCCTCTTTGGCGGCGGTGCGCTCTTGACTGGAACATGTCCACTCAATATTGCGGACAGCACCTTCACTGGGAATAGCAGCATGGCCGTTGGCGGTGCTGTGAACGGGACAGCTGTCTCAGTTTATGACAGTACCTTCACGGGGAACTCCGTCAAGGGCGCCATCAACGCGATCCCAGAAGAGGGCCGATTCGCTGGCGGTCTCGGCGGCGGCGCGATCGCGGGCATCTTCGTGTCCGCATCAGGGAGCACGTTCTTGCGCAATTCCGGACCCTCTGGTGGCGCGGTCCTCACCGTGGCAGGTTGCGCGATTATGCAGAGCAACACGTTTACGGGGAACCAGGCAACCGCGCGAGGGGCTGGTTACGGCGGCGGTGCGGTCCATGCCATGCAGCTCTTCTGCGGATCGATCTTTACGGACAACTTGTTCTCATCCAACAGCGCCGCTGGCGACGGCGGTGCACTCTGGGGAGGCGTGTGGTTCGGGGATGCGACCGCGGCGGAGATCAGGAGCATCATTGAGACGCCGGAGGACTGGAACACCAACAACACCTACAGCCGAAACCGTGCGGCCAACGGAGGAGCGATCGCCGTCAGCACGCGGCTGCCGATGCGAGTTCGCTACTCCACCCGCCGCATCGAACGAGCGAATCGCATGACGGGAAACTCGGGTGGCAGAAACCCGATCCTCGCCGTGGTGAACTGGGGGCCGTGACGCGAACCTGAAGTGGCGGCGGAGGACGGCGGGTGTAAAGTGGCGGGACTGAGCTGGAATTGGCTCAACTGAGGAGGTCCGACATGACGCGTCGTATCCGTTCGCTGTTCGTCTCGATTGCGCTGGTCGGTCTCTTCGCCGCGGGCGCCCCGCTCCCAGCACGCGCTCTTAGCACGATCTATGTAGCGGATTCGGACGTGAGCTACTCGGGCGCATGCGCCAGCGCAACCTACCGAACGGATGACGGCGCGGGCCCATACGACAGCGATGACGATGCGATCCGTGCGGCGATCAGCGCAGCGGTCAACACGAGCAGTGTCTACCTCTGCCGCGGTACCTACACCTTCACGGACCCAATCTTCCTCCCAACCGGGACCACGCGTCTCGTCGGCGAAGGCGCCACCAAGAGCATCATCAGTGGAGGTGGGGGCACACGCCTCTTTGAGAGCAACGGGAGTGAGGCCTTCTTCGTCAGCAACCTGACGCTCACAAATGGAGTCTCAAACTGGGCCGCCGCCATCTGGGCGGAAGACACATCAACACTGACCCTCTCGGGCGTGACGATCTCTGACATGTTGGTCACAAACGGCTCAGCAGGAATCTTCTCGCGCTACGGCACGGTCACCGTTGATAAGAGCACCTTCGTCAGAAACCGCGATCTTGAAGATACGGACTGGGGTGGCGGTGCAATTGGAACAGAGTATGCAGCGGTTATTGTCAGCAACTCCACGTTTAGCGGGAATCAGTCGGACGCAACAGGTGGCGCAATCTCCGCGCCGAGCGTGACGGTGACCAACTCAACCTTCACGGATAACGACGCCTATTATGGCGGAGCGGTTTCCGCTGGCAGTGTCCTGAACGTCACCGGGTCTCTTTTTTCCCTAAACACTGCGGAATACCAAGGCGGGGCGCTATACGCTACAGGTGTCTCCGCCACGATCAAATCTTCTACCTTCCGTGATAATTCAGCGGAAAGCGCTGGCGCTCTCTTCTCCGGCACCACAACGCTGATCCAAACTTCTGAGTTCTCCCGCAACATTGCTAACCAGGATTTTGGCGGTGCGGTGGTGGCCTGGAACGCTGCTTCTCTCACGGTTGAGAACAGCAAGCTCAACGATAATCACTCAAACAATTACGGCGGGGCGATGAACGTGAACAACATTGGGACCGTGACGTTGCGCTCCACCACATTTGCACGGAACACGGCCTACGGGAATCTTGGGAATGGAAATGGCGGGGCCATTGATGCATGTGCGATTGACTTATTCAAGATCTACTCAAGCACGTTCGAGAAGAATGTATCCAACGGCTCTGGCGGGGCGCTCGGTACCTTCTGCGACAGCGGCCCACTCCTGATTGATAAGTCGCTCTTTAGCCAGAACTCGGCGGTTTACGTCGGTGGTGCCGTGCTGGCGCACACGATGGGGGCGATGACGAAGAACCGATTCTTGCGCAACAGCTCCGGCGTGATTGGCGGCGCGCTTGCGGTTGATAGCGTCCAGTCGGGGGTGCTGACGCTTAGCGCAGGCAACACCTTCACCTCCAACTCAGCCCATCAGATTGGCGGCGTGGCCTTCCTCTGCGCCTCTACCGTGCGCTCTGAAATGGATCGCTGGGTTGCGAAGAACAGTTTCAGTTCGAACCGTTCGGTGATCGACCGCACCAAGCCGAATGCTGGCATCTTGCCACCCTGCTTCGACTAGGAGCCCAGGCTTCGTCTAAGCCCTCGTTGCGAGAGCGGGGCTCGCCTCCGCTACTCTTGGCGCATGAGTAGCGAGCGGTCTGGATCCGGCTTCACGATCGCCCTCCTTGGCGGGGGGACGGTTGGTGCCGCCGTGGCGCGGGGTCTGGTCTCCCGATACGAGGAGTGGGGGATTGAGATCGCGGGCATTGCGGTGCGCGACGTTGCCAAAGCCACGGCTGCGGGACTTGATCGCATTGCGCCACTGACCACCGATCCTTTGGCTCTTGCTTCATCTGATGTTGACCTTGTGGTTGAGCTGATGGGCGGGCTAGATCCTGCGTTGCCCGTGGTGGAAGGTGCGCTGAAAGCTGGGCGACCGGTGGTGACGGCGAACAAGCTGCTCCTTGCAACGTTTGGTGCGCGGCTCGAAGCACTTGCGCGCGCCTCGGGTGCGGCGCTGCGATTCGAATCTGCCGTTGCCGCTGGGGTGCCAATCATTGGCGTGCTCGCGCGCGACATGGCGGCGAACGAAATTACTTCAATCAAGGGGATCATCAACGGCACCACCAACTACATCCTGACCAAGATGGAGAGCGAAGGCTGGTCGTACGAGCAGGCGCTCGGCGAAGCGCAGAAGATCGGCTACGCCGAGGCGGATCCGCGCTCTGACGTTGAAGGCGAAGATGCGGCGGCGAAGCTCGTGATCTTGGCGCGCATGGCGGCTGGCGCATGGCCCGCACTCGCCCACGTGCAGTTTGATGACGCACCAGGGATCACTGGCGTTCAGGCGTCCGATATTGCGGCGGCCGCTTCGCGCGGCGCGCGTCTGCGTATGTTGGCGTCATGGGAGAACGGCGGCGATGATGCATCCAAGGATGTCTTGTCCGTTCGTGTCACCGAAGTTCCGGCCGACTCACGACTCGGCACCACGGTTGGTGGCGGGAATCTGATTGTTGTTTCTGGTGACTTGATTGGCGATCTCACGCTCGCAGGTGCAGGTGCTGGACCGGGATCTACGGCGAGTGGCGTGATCAGCGACATCCTTGCGATTGCAGGCGGTGAAGGTTCGTCGTGGGGTGAGCTCCCACCAGCAGATAACGCGCCAGCTCCGGCATGGTTCTTGGCGGCAAAGAAGAAGCGCGGTGATGCATGAGTGACGCGATGCGCTTCCCATATCCGAACGGTTGGTTCATGGCGGTCGCTGATGGCGCCGGGGATGCCGCGCGCGGTGAGGAGCTGCTGCGCGCCGCTGGCGCGACGGAGGTGCGACGGCTCGTTGCTGGAGGGAGCGGCGTGTCAACGCTCGGCACGAGCGGCCGATTCGAGCGCCTAATGAATTGGCTACGACACCTCAACACGGACCAGGCGTCGGATCTGCTCGTCTATGAGGGTGCGCGCGACGCTGGTCGCGTGGTCCTTGTGGCACGCGGCCTTGGTACTGATGCACGACGGGCCGTTGCGGCGCAGTTGCGCATGGCCGACCTGCACTTCGTGAACTTCTACGG
>CAJARA010000057.1 GCA_903944295.1 uncultured Chloroflexota bacterium | reverse complement strand
GCGCTGACATTCACCGACCGCGCCGCGGAGGAGATGCAGGGACGCGTCGACCGTCTCGTGCCGTACGGGTACGCCACCACGCCAATCAAGACCTTCCACGCGTGGGGCGATGAGTTGCTGCGTGAAAACTCGCACCGTCTCGGCATCTCCGGCGATCTGCGCGTCCTTGGACGTGCAGAGGTCGTGCTCCTCTTGCGCGAGCATCTCTTTGAACTTGGACTCTCACGATTTGCGCCGCTCGGCGACCCAACACGTTTCCTTGGTGACATTGCGGCCTACATCTCGCGTGCAAAGGAGGAGGCGGTAAGTTCCGACGCAATTGAAGCCTTCGCAGCCGAGCTTCGCGCGAAGGCCGCTGCTGTTGTTCCTGATGCGGATGCACCAGCAAAGGATCGGAAGAAGCTTGAAGAGTATGCGGCGGCGCTGACACGCCTTAGCGAAGAGCAGGGAGAGCTCGCCGCCGTCTACCGCACCTATCGGGGGATCCTCGCAAAGAGTGGGCTACTCGACTTCGGCGATCAGGTGCTCCTCGCCTACGAGATTCTCCGCAGCGACCCACTCGTTGCGGCACGCGTGCGCGAGCGGCATCGCTGGCTCCTTGTTGATGAGTACCAGGACACGAATCGCCTCCAGGGGGCACTCGTCGACCTGATCGCGCAGGGGAGTGGCAACCTCACCGCGGTCGGTGATGACGACCAGTCGATCTATCGATTCCGTGGTGCGGCGATCAGCAACATTCTCGGATTCGTAGATCGCTATCCCGATGCAGGGAAGGTGGTGCTCACCAAGAACTACCGCAGCACCACGCCAATCTTGACCGCTGCGCGTCGCCTGATTCGATTCAACGATCCTGACCGCCTTGAGACGCGACTCGGGATCTCCAAGGATCTGAGCGCCGAGGCGGATTCAGGGAGTTCGGCCCCCGTTGGATTTCGGCGATTCCGCACCACTGCGGACGAAGCAGACTGGATCGCGCAAGAGGTTCGGGCGTCGATTGATGCTGGAAGGCGACCCCGCGATCACGCCGTGCTGGTGCGCGCAAACGTTGACACAGTGGAGATCGGACGCAGCCTGAATATGGCGGGGATCGCTTGGCGTGCGAGCGGTGCGGCCGGACTCTACGACCGACCAGAGGTTCGACTCCTCCTCGCTGGGCTCCGACACGCCGCTGATCCCGACGCCTCCGCACCGCTCTTCCTGATCGCCGCCGATTCACGCTTCAAGGTGCCAGCCGCGATCCTCGCCGCAGCGGTGGGGAAGGCGCGTCGCGAACACCGCTCGCTTCGCGAGTGCCTCGCCCTTATCGGTGCGGCGCACCCAGAGACCGAGCGGCTGATGGGGCGACTCAGCGGACTGGTGCAGGAGAGCGTGGAGCGGACGAGCGGCGAGGTGCTCTATCGCTGGTTGCGCGAGAGCGGCCTCCTTGCCGAGTTGACGCGTGAGGCGAGCCCTGAGGCTGATGAGCAGATTCGCAACATCGGTCGACTCTTTGACGTGGTGCGTTCGCGCAGCCGACTCCTTGAGCTTGATCGTGTTCCTTACTTGGTGCGCTACCTAGAAGAGCTTGGCGAGGCGGGTGACGATCCATCTGCCGCCGATGTAGATCCAGACCTTGATGCTGTTTCGCTGCTCACCGTCCATCAGGCGAAGGGCCTTGAGTTCCCTGTGGTCTTTGTTGCGAATATGGTGGAGACGCGATTCCCAGCGCGCGGGCGACCGCCGCGTCTCGCACTTGCGGCAGAGTTGGGCGGTAGTGATGAGATCGTGCCGCGCGATCCACGCGCAACAGATGAACCAAGCGCGCTTGATGAGGAGGCGCTGCGCGAAGAGCGCCGTCTCGCCTATGTGGCGTTGACGCGCGCGCGGACGCAGCTCTACCTGAGCGCCGCAGAGCGCTCCACTGGAGGGGTACGCCCGCGAAAGGTGAGCCGCTTCGTCTCTGAGGCGCTCGACCTTGCGCGCACACAACTTGAGGAGGTGCCGTTCACTGGCGAACGGAGCAGCGCGATCGGCGCGCTCGAAGTTGTTGCCCCCGCGCCGCCAGTCTTTGCCGCGCGCGAAGCTGGCGTTGCTGAGCAGACGCCGCTGACGCTGAGCTATACGGCGATTGAGGCCTATCTCGCCTGCCCGTTGCGCTACCACTACCAGCAGCGACTTCGGATTCCGCTCCCGCCGCATCACGCTGCGATCTACGGCTCGGCGCTCCACGCTGCCGTTGCAGAGTTCCATCGCGGGCAGATGAACGGCGCTCCGCCTGAGCTTCCGGCGCTGACCGCCGCACTCGACAGGAGCTGGCAGAGTGCTGGGTTCGTCTCGCGCTCACACGAAGAGGCACGACGCGACGCCGCCCTCAAGGTCATTGAGCGATTCCGTAGCGAAGAGCTCGCAAGCGGCGTCGTCCCGGCGTACGTTGAGAAGGACTTCTCGTTTGAGATCGGCGGTCATAAGGTTCGTGGTCGCTGGGATCGTGTGGATGTGCGACCGCTCGCACCAGGCGAGCGCACCAAGGAGATCCCGGTCATTGAGTTGAGCGGCGACACGTTGCGTCCAACCCTTCCACTCTCTGACGAATGGGTGGTGATCTCTGATTACAAGAGTGGCGGGAAGGACGACGATGAGACTGGGGTTGCGCGCGCGCGCGATGCACTGCAGCTGCAGATCTACGCCCTCGCCTGGCGCTCCACCACCGGTCGCCTCCCGGACGAAGTGAGCCTGCGATTCCTTGACTCTGGGAAGACGGCAACGGTCCCCGTTGATCCGAAACGGATTGAGAAGGCACGCGAGAAGATTGCCGAAGCGGCGGAGGGGATTCAGACTGGCTCAATGGAGGCGAAGCCAGATCTAATGAACTGCACCTATTGCGCCTATCGCGAACTCTGCCCCTCATCCAAGGCGCCTGCAGGTCGGCCAGGATGAGACTCCCCACGCCGGTTGAGCGAGCGAGCGAAGCGGCGGAGCGAGAGGCCCCGCCGCGCATCCCAGTGACAGATCAGCGACTGATTCGGATCACGGCGGTCGCCGCCCTTGCTGGAGTGCTGCTCTCGGCGCTGCTCCTGATGAACATCAACCCGAGCGTCGATCCGATTGCAGGGCTCGCCGCATCGCTCGCCTTCGGCTGCACACTTGCACTCGCAACCGCACCGATCCTGCTCGTGGAGTCGTATCGCCGCCACCCTGGTCAGTGGCGCGGGAGGAGACGGCGCGCGCTGCGCCGTAGCTTTGCGCTTGGGGCGATCGTTGGCGGGTATAGCGCCTTCCGCGTGGTGGGTTTCGGCAGCCCGAGCGGCCTCCTGATCGCCGTGCTCATCGCCGCCGTGATTGAAGCGGCGCTCACTCGGGCGGACGACGACAGCGTCTGAGGGTGTAGGATCGGGCTGCGCCCCGCTGGACGTTGGATCGAACCGGCGGCGCATGTAAACATCGGTGTGTGAACATGAGCGCAACCAAACCCCCTTTTGCTGAATCTCTCGCCGCCCTCGGGTGGGGCGCTCCGCAGGAGCAGCGCGACCGTAACGATCGACCCTCATACGTTGGCCCGGTCTCCTTCTCGCAACTCCCGTGGGTTGAAGATGCGAGCGAGATCCAGCGCATGCAGGCAGACATCGCCATCATCGGCGCACCGTTTGATGACGCCGTCACGCATCGACCAGGGACTCGCTTCGGTCCACGCGCCATTCGCGAGGCGCAGTATCAGACGGGACTCCTGCACTCACTGCAGGTTGGCGTTGACCCATTCCGGATCCTCACCGCGGTTGATGCGGGCGATGCGGCGGTCGTGCCGGGTCGAGTTCAGCATGGCCACGGTGAGATCTATCGGAAGGTTCGCGAAGTTGCGGCGACCGGTGCCATCCCGATTGTGCTTGGCGGAGATCACTCGATCACCTGGCCGAACGCCACGGCGATCGCAGAGCTTCGTTGGCCGAAGAGCATTGGCATCCTGCACTTTGATGCGCATGCCGATACGTCACCAGATGGCTACGGCTCGCTCCACAGTCACGGCTCGCCGATGCGCCGCCTGATTGAATCCGGCGCGGTCCAGGGGAAGAACTTCGTTCAGGTTGGCCTGCGCGGCTACTTCCCAGATAACGAGACGCTTGACTGGATGAAGGGGAAGGGGATGCGAACCCACTTCATGACCGAGATTGAAGAGCGTGGTGCTGAGGCAGTGATCCAGGATGCGATCGCCGAAGCGCTTGATGGCCCAGATGCGATCTGGATCAGCGTTGACATTGATGTGGTCGATCCCGGTTTGGCGCCAGGGACTGGAACGCCAGAGCCTGGCGGCATGCTGACGCGCGAGCTGCTTCGTGCGCTGCGACAGATCGCGGCACGCGTTCCGATCGCTGGGATGGACATCCTTGAAGTTTCGCCTCCGTATGACTGGGCAGAGTCAACGGCGATGATTGCAAATCGCGCTGCACTCGAGGTGATCAGCTCACTTGCAAAGCGGAAGGCGGCGGGGGAGACGATTCGCTGGGAGCTGAGCCGCTGACCTCTGATCGCCGACGTCGCCTCCTTGATGACGAGGGCGATCTCAACGTGGGTGGCGATGCTGATCTGGACTTCTGGCGTGCTACCGCAGCGACAACGAGTGGCTCAGTTGTAGAACTCGGTTGTGGCGCAGGTCGCATTCTCACTGCAATTGCCACCGCTGATCGTGTGCTCGTCGGTCTTGATCTTGATGCGGCCGCCCTCAGTCTCGCGCGCGAGCGTCTTCCAGAGGCAGCGTTGATTCAGGCGGATCTGCTCACCTGGACGCCACCAGAGACACTGCGACACGGTGCGGGGCTCGTGATCGCAGGCGGCGATCTCCTCCCGCTCTTAACGGAAGCAACTGATCTTGAACGGCTGTTTGCTCAGGCGGCGATGCTGCTCAGGGCAGACGGCGCCTTTGGAATTGATGCAACGCTGATTGACGCTGAACTACTCAGTGAGGCGGCGAGTGACTCCGCGTGGAGTGAAGACGTGCGCTGGGCGAGCGACGAGTTCGGTGAGGTGCGTCGTGAGAGCCGCCTCCTGCCAGATCCAGCAGGGCGTGCGGGCTGCGCGCAGCTTCAGATTCGTCACTGGCACGCGGGCGACACGAGCCCTGATCAGCGCGACCCGTTCGCGATCCGGGCCTGGCAGCCAGTGGAACTTGAACGCATTGCCGAAGGGGTGGGCCTACTCATCCATCAGCGCGGTCCCGCAGATCGTCTGCGCTGGCTGCTACGGTCTACCCATGTCTGACCCACGACCTATCGGCTTCTTTGACTCTGGTGTTGGCGGCCTCACCGTCTTGCGTGAGGCGCAGCGACGCCTCCCTGGCGAGTCAACGATCTATATCGGTGACAGCGCGCGGCATCCGTATGGAACGCGAAGCGACGCGGAGGTGCTCGACTACGCGATAGAGCTCGCCGATGCGCTTGTGGCGCGAGATGTGAAGGCGATCGTGATCGCCTGCAATACGGCAACCTCTGTGGCGCTCGCACACCTGCGCCAGCGCCACCCTGCGATTCCGTTCATCGGCGTGGTGCGACCCGGTGCGGCGGCGGCGGTGCTCGCCACGCGGACGGGGAGGATCGGCGTGATCGCAACGGAGGCGACGGTGCGCTCGGGCGCCTACTTCGCGGCGATTAAGGATCAGAACCCAGCCGTACAGGTGGAGGCGCGTGCCGCATCGGCGCTCGTTCCGCTGATTGAGGCGGGAGACCTCTCATCGCCGCAACTTGTTGAGGCGGTGCGGAGCACCCTCGCCACCTTTAAGGGGCTTCCGGCTGCAGCGAAGATTGACACGCTGCTGCTCGGCTGCACCCACTTCCCACTGATTCGAAACCTGATCGCCAGCGAACTTGGCGAGAGCATCGCTGTGGTTGACTCAGCCGCCGCTGCGGCGGCAACGCTACAGGAGGTGATCTCAGTGAACCACCTTGACGCGCCAGGTTCTACACGCGGTACCGCTGCGGATCCGGGTGCCGCCGGTCATAGCGCGCCAGCTCGCGCTGAGGTGCTCCCAGTACATCAACTCTTCACCACTGGTGCGGTTGCAGGATTCAGTGGCCTTGCCGATCGTCTCTTCGGCGATCGCGTGATGGAGGTTGAACAGATCAGCGTTCGACGGTAGCGATCCGCTACAGAAGGCCGCGCTCCGTTACGGGAGGAGCGGCAGCGTGGCGCGGACGATCGCCGCAGCATTCGCAGAGGCGAGCGCCAGATACTCGTCGAACGATGGGGCGGCAGCACCGTCACCGGCGTCGCTGACGCTGCGAATCACGATCCACGGTATCCCGAACCGTTGTGCAACGTAGGCGATCGCCGCACCCTCCATCTCGACGAGATCGGCTCGGGTGCGCGTGGCAATCGCATCGCGCGTTGCAGCGTCGTTCACGAACCAGTCACCAGTCGTGATTCGGCCGCTACTGACGGCAAATCCGCGCGCTGTGCCAGCACTTCGTGCCGCCGCTTCAGCGGCCTTCGTCATCGCGGGATCTGAGCGAAGGATCGGATCGCCGTCGGATGGCCAGTCACTGCCGTAACCGAAGAGGGTGAAACCCGAAGCGCTCACTGCGGCGAAGTCGTGTTGCAACACTTCGGTGCTGATCACCACGTCGCCAATCTTGTGCCCAGCGTGAAGCGCGCCAGCGGAGCCGACAGATATGATGCAGCGCGGCTTGAGTGCGCTCGCAGCGGCGACCGCTGTTGCGGCGGCAACTTTCCCCACGCCGCAGCGGAGGAGTGCGACCGAAGTTCCGTCAATCGTTCCAACGAGGAGGTCACCCTGGCCGATTCCAGGGAGCGTGTACACCTGAAGTCCTGTTGCGATCGCTTCGAGGGCGGCGCGCTCTGCGCTGAGGGCGGCGGCGATCAGGACTGGAGGCTGGGTTGTCATCTTGCGCTCGTCATCTCGCTCTAGTTCTCTCCCTCTTCTGGTAGCTCGAGTTCAACCACTGCTGAGCGGAGCGGTCGTGGCTCTCGACCGGCGAGGAGGTCCTCGGCGTCACGGAGATCGGGATCCTCCTCTTCGCCATCGTCGCTCTCATCATGCGCTGAGCCAGCCGCCCCCGTTGATTCAATGAGTGCTGTTTCGCCCTCTTCCATTGAGGCCCGTACTGCCGCCTGCAGTCGGTGATCAAGTGCCGGATAGAAGCCGTGACTTCGCTCAAGTTCCAGCGCGATCGCTTCAACGAGCGAATCTTCTTCGTACGACTCAATGATCCGTCCGCGCGCCTCCTCCACCATTGCCAAGAAGTCGTGTGGGGCGATGCGCTCTTCGTGGGCGAGGGTGATCCCGAGCGCTACCTCGTCGTCTGCCTCATGGAGCTCATAGAAGAACATGCGTGGGAGGCTAGCACCGCAGCGTCAACCTGTCGCCATCTGCTCGCTTGACGTGGCGTCGTCATCAAGGCGACACTCTCCTCATGAAGGCACGGATGCTTCGGGCGCTCCCTTCCACTGGTGATCGGCTTCGCGCTGGGGCTGCACTTTTGATTGCGCTCGTCTTCCTCATCGCACTCGCTCGGAACCTGATCGGTGCGATCCAGGCCAACGCGGAGATCAGCCGCTTACGTGATGAGAATGCTGCGCTTGCGCAACGGGCGGAGGCGCTGACGGCGGAGCGGATCCTCCTTGATGATGCCGCCTTCCTTGATCTTGTGGCGCGCGGCTATAACCTTGGTTCACCAGTGGAGCGACCGTTCGTCCTTGCCGCAGATGCCCCTGAGCTCCCCGCCGATGCACCCGGCTCCGCTGGGCGCCGTCTTGGCGCCGCTACCCCGCAGCGTTCACCGATCGATGTCTGGTTGGAGATCCTCTTCGGCGGCTGAGCGCTACTTCTCTGGGTCTCCGAAGACGGTCCAGTGCCACGGCTTCACTGGCGCTCCGGTGAGCTCGATCGCCACATGCTTCACCTGTGTGTACTCCTCAAACGAGTAGTGGCTGAGGTCCTTCCCAAATCCGGACTGCTTGAAGCCACCATGTGGCATCTCGCTCATGAAGGGGAGATGGTCATTCACCAGCACGGCACCAAACTGGAGCGCCGCCGCCATGCGGTGTGCGCGTTGCACATCTGACGTCCAGACGCTTGCGGCGAGACCATACTGCGTGTCATTCGCGAGCTTGATCCCCTCAGCCTCGCCGGAGAAGGGGAGGGCGACCAGCACTGGCCCGAAGATCTCCTGTTGCACGACCTCGCTGTTCTGTGCCGCGCCCGTGATCAGCGTTGGCGCGTAGAAGGCGCCACCCTCGCATCCACTCGGCTTCTCCTGCGATCCGCCCGCAACGACTTCGGCCCCGGTGGCGCGTGCGCGCTCAACGAATCCCGTAACGCGATCCCGATGCGCGAGGGAGATGAGCGAGCCCATATCCGTTGTGGCGGCGAACGGATCGCCGAGGCGAACGCTGCGCATCAGTTCGGCGATGCGTGTAATGACCTTCTCGTAGATGCGCTTCTCGGCGTAGATGCGTGTGGCGGCGGTGCAGTCTTGTCCAGAGTTGACGATCGCGCCGATCAACGCGCCGCGCGCGGCGTTCTCAACATCAGCGTCATCAAAGATGACGAGCGGCGCCTTCCCGCCGAGCTCAAGGTGGAGCCGCTTCAGTGTTGGCGCACTCGCCGCCATCAGTTGGCGGCCGGTGGCAGAGTCGCCAGTGAGCGTGATCATGTCAATACGTGGATCGGCGGCGAACTGTGCGCCGATCTTTGGACCAGGTCCGGTGATGACGTTCACCACGCCATCAGGGAAACCGACCTCGCGCGCAAGTTCGGCGAGCCGAATCGCGGTGAGCGGCGTCGCGCTCGCAGGCTTCATGATCACGGTGTTCCCTGCGGCGAGTGCTGGGGCGGCCTGCCAGATCGCCATGGCGAGTGGGTAGTTCCACGGCGCAATCAGCGCTGCAACGCCAACCGGCTCACGCCGAATCATGGAGGTGTGACTGCCGCTGAACTCTGACGCGGCACGTCCCTCTGGGTTGCGCAGCACGCCAGCGAAGAAGCGAAGGTGGTCAACGGCGGCTGGGATATCCCCTTCGCGGCGCAGCTTGCGCGCCGTGCCGGTCTGCCAGACCTCGGCGTCGGCGAGTTGATCGGCCTCGCCAGCGAGCGCGTCAGCGAGGCGGATAAGGAGGAGGGCGCGGTCTGCTGGAGTGATGCTGCGCCACGGACCGTCGTCAAAGGCGGTGCGTGCGGCGGCGATCGCTGCATTAACGTCTGCAGGCGAGGCGAGCGGGATCTTGCCGATCTGCGCGCCAGTCGCCGGATGGTGGAGGTCGAAGGTCTCGCCACCCTCCGCAGCACGCGAGGTGCCGTTGATCAGGAGCTGCGGCGTGAAGTTTGGTGTGGTCTTCGCCATCTCAGAAGGGTAGGCGATCCCTCCGCGGAGGTGTGGCACTCGTCGCGCTAGGATGACGCCATGAGCAGCGAGCAGCCCCCGAAGCGTCCAGAGCGCGCGGTGAAGCGCGCCGCACCAAGCGCCCCCACGGCGGCCGCCGCACCTGCCGCCCCCCATGTTGCATCGGCGCTCGCTGCGTCAAGCCCCTGGGCTTACTCGCCAGCGCCTGAATCGAAAGAGCTCGCCCTGATCCGACCGCGCTACGGCCTCTTCATTGATGGCCAGGAGCGCGCACCGGCGAGTGGCGAGGTGGTGGTCACCTACAACCCAGCCACAGAGGAGCCGCTCGCCGAAGTGGCGAAGGGGGGCGCCGAAGATGCCGACCGCGCCATCACCGCCGCCGACCGCGCGCATCGGAAGGTCTGGTCGAAGATGGAGCCGCGCGAACGGGCCAAGTATCTCTACCGCATCAGTCGCATCATGCAGGAGCGGAGCCGCGAGTTCGCGGTGACAGAGACGCTCGACTCAGGGAAGCCGATTCGCGAGTCACGCGACGTTGATGTGCCGCTCGCCGCCGCGCACTTCTGGTACTACGCCGGATGGGCCGACAAACTGCAGTACGCCGTTCCTGGTCGCCGACCCGAGTCGCACGGCGTGGTCGGTCAGGTGATCCCGTGGAACTTCCCACTCCTGATGCTCGCCTGGAAGATTGCCCCCGCGCTCGCCGCAGGGAACACCGTCGTCCTGAAGCCTGCCAGCACCACACCGCTCACCGCACTGCTCTTCGCCGAGGTCTGCCAGCAGGCGGATCTTCCGCCAGGCGTCGTCAACATCATCACGGGGCCTGGCGAGATGGGGATGGCGATCGCCACCGATCCGCGCGTCGCGAAGGTCGCCTTCACGGGAAGCACCTCTGTTGGGATCAAGATCGCCCAGGGGATCGCGGGACAGGGGAAGGCGCTGACGCTGGAGCTCGGCGGCAAGGCGGCGAACATCGTCTTTGAGGATGCGGCGCTCGACCAGGCGGTAGAGGGCGTGATTAATGGCATCTTCTTTAATCAGGGCGAGGTCTGCTGCGCAGGGAGTCGCCTCCTGGTGCAGGAGTCGATCGCCGAAGAGTTCATTGCGCGGCTCAAGGAGCGCATGACCACACTTCGCGTTGGTGACCCGATGGATAAGAACACCGATGTTGGCGCGATCAACTCGCGCGCGCAGATGGAGACGATCGGTGAGCTGGTTGCGAGCGGCGTGGCGGAGGGGGCGAAGCTCTGGCAGCCAGAGTGCGTGCTTCCGACGCGCGGCTGGTTCTATAAGCCAACGCTCTTCACTGGCGTGGCGCAGAGCCACCGCATCGCTCGCGAAGAGATCTTCGGGCCGGTCCTCTCCACGATCACCTTCCGCACGGTGGATGAGGCGATTGAGAAGGCGAACAACACGGCATACGGACTCTCCGCCGGCATCTGGACGGAGAAGGGGAGTCGCATCCTCCAGGTTGCGGCGCAGCTGAAGGCTGGCGTCGTCTGGGCGAATACTTTTAACCGCTTCGATCCAACTTCACCGTTTGGCGGCTACAAGGAGTCTGGCTACGGTCGCGAGGGTGGCCTGCAGGGGCTCCACGCCTACCTGAGGAGTTCCTAATGGGGAAGAAGAGCAGCAAGAGAGAGAGCGCGCTGATCACCGCAGTTGCGGCGCCCGATGATGCGAGGCTTGAGATTCGTCGCACGCCGAAGCTCTATATCGGCGGCGCATTCCCACGCAGTGAGTCGGGTCGTACTGATGTGCTGCAACTTGCACGCGGCGGAAGTGCCAATGTTGCGCGTGCATCACGCAAGGATCTCCGCGAAGCGGTGAAGGCGGCGCGCGGTGCGGCACCGGGCTGGGCGGCACGCAACGCATCACTCCGCGGACAGATTCTCTACCGCGTCGCAGAGCTGATGGAGGGCCGTGCCGCGCAGTTCCGCGATGACCTGATGGCGCACGGCTACGGCAAGTCTGAGGCGACAGAGGAGGTTGCAGCCAGCATCGATCGACTCGTCTGGTTTGCCGGTTGGCCAGACAAGATCCCGGCCGTCCTGGGCGGCACAAACCCTGTTGCGTCGTCGCACTTCGTCTTCACCATTCCTGAGCCAACGGGTGTTGTGGCGATCGTTGCGCCAGAGCGTTCGCCACTACTCGGACTTGTCACGCGACTCGCAGGCGTACTGGCTGGCGGAAACGTTGCAATCTTGCTTGCGAGCGAGGCGTCGCCACTCCCCGCCGTCACACTCGCCGAGACACTCGCCGTCAGCGACGTGCCCGCTGGCGTGGTCAACATCCTGACCGGTCGTCGTTCGGAGCTGATGCCGCACCTGGCGCGCCATGCAGACATTGACGGCGTTGATCTTTGGGGCTGCCCGGATGATCTACTTGCCGATGCGGAGCGCGGCGCGGCCGAGCATGTGGCGCGTGTCGCTCGTCGTCCACACGGGGAGAAGGATCGTGGCAGCGCCTTTCAAGGTGAGCGCGGCGAACGTATTGACGGGATGACCGCCTTCTTGGAGATGAAGACCGTCTGGCACCCGATCGGTTCGTAGCGCACCGCTCGTAGCGCGCGGTGCGCAGCGCGCTAGTCGAGGGTGAAGTCGTCGGGATCGGCGTATGCGCCGGTCGCCTCTTTCTCCAACTGCATCAGTAGGTCGTTAACGAGGCTCGATGCGCCGAAACGGAATCGGTCGGGGGTGAGCCAGTCGGGACCGAGCGTCTCATGGACGACCACGAGGTATTGGATCGCCTCTTTCGCACTCTTGATCCCGCCGGCCGGCTTCATCCCAACGACGCGTCCGGTGCGGTTCCAGTGCTCGCGAATCGCTTCGAGCATCACGAGTGTGACGGGGAGTGTGGCGGCTGGTGTCACCTTCCCAGTAGAGGTCTTGATGAAGTCAGCACCGGCTGTGATCGCAAGGACCGATGCGCGACGCACATCGTCGTAACTCCCAAGCTCGCCCGTCTCAAGGATGACCTTTAGATGTGCCGGACCGCAGGCGTCCTTCACCGCCACGATCTCATCCCAGACCTTTGCGAAGTCTCCGGAGAGGAAGGCGCCACGGTCGATCACCATGTCGATCTCATCTGCCCCCGCAGCAACGGCGTGCTTCGTCTCGGCGATCTTGAGGTCGAGCCAGGAGCGTCCACTTGGGAATGCGGTGGCAACGGAGGCAACCTTCACGGAACTCCCAGCGAGTGCCTCCTTCGCGATCGCGACCATGTCGGGGTAGCAGCAGAGCGCAGCGACAGATGGCACTTCGTTGTTGCCCGGCTGTGGGCGCATCGCCTTGGCGGCGAGCTGCCTGATCTTCCCCGGAGTGTCCTTCCCCTCCAGCGTGGTGAGGTCGCACATGCTGATTGCCAGGCGGAGCGCCCAGACCTTGGTCGACTTCTTGATCGAGCGAGTCTTCAGCGCCGCCACGCGCTCCTCAATCCCAACGCGATCAACCGGGGTGACGTCACGGAGCCATCCGGCCAGCGCGCGCGAATCTGTTGCGGCGGGGAGTGAGAGGCTCATGGGGAGAGTATCCTCTGCGCACGAAGTTGAGGCAAGGGGAGGGGTGTTGCAAT
Organism: uncultured Chloroflexota bacterium; assembly: GCA_903944295.1. Taxonomy (GTDB): domain Bacteria; phylum Chloroflexota; class Limnocylindria; order Limnocylindrales; family Limnocylindraceae; genus Limnocylindrus. Next base: position 562 of record CAJARA010000057.1, on the reverse strand, counting down.
GAGATCAGGTGAACCGGGGGGTCGCGAGCCACACTTCGCGCGCGCCGACGACGACCTTCGCTTCTTGACGGAGATGCCGAAGGCGGAGCTGCACCTTCATCTTGATGGCTCACTTGATCCGAGCCTTGCACTCGAGCTTGCGAAGACGCGCGGCGTTGAAGCACCGCGCGACTGGGCAGGGATGCGCGCCGCACTCGTCGCCCCTGAGCGTTGCGCCGACCAGGCCGATCTGCTGCGCGCCTTTGATCTACCGATCGCGCTGCTGCAAGACGCTGAAGCATTGGAACGCGCTGCGAATCAGCTGGTTCGCGCGAAGGCGGCCGAGAACGTCGTCTATATGGAGTTGCGTTGGGGTCCTCATCTGCACACGGCGAAAGGGTTGACGCAGTCGCAGGTGATCGCCGCAGTTGCAAAGGGGGCAAACGCCGCCGCCGCCGCATGTGACGTTGAGGTGCGCCTGATCATCACGGCCCTCCGCTCGCATAGCGTGGAGGAGAACCGCGCACTCGCCGCCGCCGCTGTTGCGGCACAAGATCTCGGCGTGGTCGGCTTCGATCTCGCT
>CAJARA010000056.1 GCA_903944295.1 uncultured Chloroflexota bacterium | reverse complement strand
GCACTGCGCGCCGCACTAGCAACGCACTTGCGGGATGGGGAGAGGTGACCGGCGCAGCCGAGATTCGCCCAAAGTCTGGCGACCTGATCGCCGGGCGCTACCGACTGCACGAGCAGATCGGTGAAGGTGCTGCAGCCTTCGTCTTCCGTGCCGTTGATGAGGCGCTCGGTCGCGACGTTGCCGTGAAGATCCTGCGCGGCGCACTCGCCGCGTCACCCGCCGCTGCGGCACGCTTCCGCGCCGAAGGGCGCGCCGCCGCCATCATTGCGCATCCGAACGTTGCCGCCGTTTTTGATGTTGCTCCAGAGCGTGAAGCTCCGGCGATCATCATGGAGTTTGTTGACGGCGAAGATCTCGCCTCCATGTTGCGCCGCGTCGGTCCGCTCGTGCCGCGTCGCGCCGCAGCCATTGCCGCACAGGTTGCGCGCGGCCTCGCCGCAGCACATCAGCGCGGCATCATTCACCGTGATGTTTCATCGCGCAACATCTTGATCGGTCGCGAAGGACGCGCGCAGATCACCGACTTCGGTATCGCCCACGCAACGCTTGAAGAGGGGGCTCCGAGCGCGCCAGCAGCTGGATCCGCGCCAATCGGCACAGTGCACTATGTTGCGCCTGAAGTCGCAGCGGGGGGTGCTGCAACAACGAACTCAGATCTCTACGGACTCGGCGTTGTCCTCTTTGAGCTCCTTACGGGGCGCAGGCCAGCGGAGAGTGGTGCAACCGGAGCCGCGCCATCGCCGCGGACGCTGCGCCCAGATATTCCAGCAGAGCTTGATGTAATTACTACGCAACTCCTTGCCGCTAATCCAAAACAGCGCACGGCAAACGCAACCACCGCCGCTGATGCGTTGGAGTCATTTGTGGTGAAGGCTGGCCGAACGTCTATTCAGCCGCGCGCCGTTGGGCCGGCGGCGGGGGCGCCACGCGCCCTCGCGGGAACGCGCGTTTCGCGTGTTGCTGGTGAGGCGGGACCGGGTGAGCCATCTGCGCCGGTTGACCCGAACGATGCATGGGTTGACGAGGGTGAACCAGAGGCGATGTCCCTCCGCTCTACGTTGCTGACGATTGGTGGCGTCTCGCTGGCGGTCGTCGTGCTTCTCGCCGCGGTGATCTTTGGCCTACGGCTGATCAACGCAGGTGGTGGCCCAGACGCCAACGTCAAGGTTCCACCAATTGCCTCACTCACCCTCGCTGAGGCGATCCCAATCGTTGAACAGCTCGGGCTGCAGATCAAGGTGGTGGAGCGCGTCAGCTCTGAGTCGCTCCCTGTGGACACGATCCTCTCCCAGTCGCCAGAGGCAACCACGCTCGTCCCTACAGATAGCGTGATCGAGGTGCGCGTAGTGGCCGGGAGCGGGCTCGCGGTGGTCCCCGACCTCCTTGGGGCAACCGAGGAAGAGGCTGCGAAGCGTCTGAAGTCGGCGAACCTTCGCCTCGGGCAGGTGATCTCTGCCTGGTCTGCGGATGCTCCAAGCGGCAGCATCATTCAGCAGAACCCACGCGGCGGGCTCCAGGTTGCAAACGGGAGCAGCGTCGACCTTGTCATTTCACTTGGGCCTGAATCGTCACCGGTCGCCTCGAGCTCACCGTCAGGGGCTGCAGACACTGCGGTGCCGATCCTGCGCTGCATGCCGGTTGGCGAAGCGATCGCTGCCCTTGAGGCGGCTGGGCTCACGCTTAATCCGGCCTCGGCGTCAATCGATCCAACCGAGATTGTTGATCTCATTGCTCCCGCCGCAGGGGTGCTCGTGCCAAGTGGGAGTAGCGTGCAGATCATCGCAACGAGTCCGTTTGGGACGCCGCTCGCCGGTTGTCCGTGAGGTGCGCCTAGGCTTCGAGCCCCTCCCAGAGACCACCACTCGCCCAACTGAGTCGCGGCAACTTCAGGTCCGCACCGTCAACGCGCCGCCCATGGCTCGCTGAGCGTTGTAGCTCAACTGGGGCGGTCCAGCATGGGCGCACATCACTCTCACCAACGAGCTTCTTCTTCTTATCGATGCCGCAGTAGCTGATTCTTCCAACAACTGCGCGACGCAGGTGACGGCAGGTTCCGCACGCGGTCGTTGGCGCTTGGCAGACCCAACAGCGCCCCGTCTCTTCCTGCAACGCCCCACACGATGGGCACTGCCAGGCGAGTCCTCCTCCGTCCATTACGGCTTCTTCATCACGGAGAACCCCGTGGTGGCTTCAAGCGGATCACCTTGCGGCAGGGTGTAGGTGGCCAGAATCAGGCCGCGTCCCTCAGTCGCGTAATTCTCAGGGAAGGTGTACTCGCCGATTGCGCGCCCGTTGCTATCTGAGAGGCTGCACGGAAGCATGATCGGCGAGAGACCGGGCGCCGTAATCATGATGCAGACGTTCGCTCCCACCACCGGTGCACCCGTGGAGTCTGTTGCGGTTGCAGTGATGCGGAATGACTTTGGTGACTTATTCAAGAAGATTGTTCCAGGATTCACCACGAGCGTCACTCGTCCAACTGAGGCGCTTGTTGTGATCTCCACACTGGTGCGCGAAGAGTTTCCCACGCCGTCAGTTGCTGTTACTGAAATCACATTGATCCCATTTCGCAATGAGATGTTGATGGAGTACTGGCCGCTGCTGTTTGCCAAGCCGTTTGATGTGATACCAGAGGTTTCGTTCCGCACCTGAATGGTGGCGTCAGCTTCGGCCTCACCGCGTACCGTGACATCAGCTCCGCTCACAAGTTGCCCGGGTGCTGGTGAGGTAATGATGACTTCTGGCGCGGTCGTGTCGCGCGTCACGGTGACAGCGTTGCTCGGCGTCTTCTCTGTTCCACCAACCACCACAACCGCAGAGATGATGTTGTCGCCAGACGCAAGTGGGATGCCAGGGATTTCAAACCCTGGTGTCTTTGGCAGCTCAACCTCTGCACCAGTAATGACTGAGCCGTTGTCAGTCTCCACTTTGATGCGCAGGATGGCGTCACTGAGCCCGAGAAGATCATCAGGGAGTGAGCCACGAATCGTGACCGTTTGTGCTGCAACGGTTGATGGGTCTGGTGCAATGAGGAGTGGCGCACCCGGTGCTGCCGAAGGGACGACCTCGCCTGGCGATGTGGTCGGGCTTGCGTCGCCGATTGAGAGGAGTCCACGCAGCGCGAAGAGTGCAGCGAAGAGAAGAATCACTACGGCGCCAACGCCAACGAGACGCGTGAGTGCGCGCGACACGGTGTGAGCAAAAGATCCACCACCGCCACTGTTGCCACTACGACGCGGCTGGCTCGTTGTGTAGGAGACAGCGGCTCGGGTCGGCGCACTTGAGGCAACACGACGGACTGGCGGCCGAGCGTCAGAGCGGTTGCCAAATAGACCGCGGCGGCGAGGCGGTTGTGAACCGGGTCGATTGAACCCTGCCATGGTGACGATTGTGGCACGGCTCGCAGGAAGACCGCTACGCTCAGCAGATGCCTGATGCCGCATCGGACCCAACACTCGTTGCAACCCTCAAGGAGCGCGTGCGTGCTGCGCGTGAACAGATGGCGGCGGCAATCGCAGATGGCCGCGGTGACGACGCATGGGAGGCGGCGCTCGTCGCCATCTCCGCACGAGGGCGCTTCGGTGTCCGCCTCGGCCTTGAGCGCTCGCGGGCCATCTTGGAGGAGCTCGGAAGCCCTGAACGCACTGTGCGTGGGGCCCTCATTGCTGGGACCAACGGGAAGGGGAGCGTTGGAGCGTTGATCTCCGCCGCGCTCAGCGCAGCGAAGATTCGACACGGCAGCACCCCAAAGCCACACCTCGTCTCATACCGCGAGCGGATCCGTATTGATGGCCGCCCGCTCGCCCCGCTCCCATTCGCCGTGGCGGTGGAGCGGGCACTCGATGCCGCCGATCGGATTGAGCTCCGTGTTGGCCCGGTCACTGAGTTCGAACTCCTTGCCGGCGTTGTCTTTGACGGCTTCCATGCAGCTGGTATTGCCCGCGCCGTTGTGGAGGTTGGGCTCGGCGGGAGACTTGATGCAATGCACGCATGGGATGGCGGCGTTGCAGTTGTCACCAACGTTGGCCTTGATCACCAGGAGTATCTCGGCGAAACCATCAAGGAGATTGCCGGCGAGAAGGCGGCAATCATCATGCGTGGGGACCGCGCGGTCACGGGGGCGACTGACAGAGGCGAAGCGCTGAGCGTGATCAAGAGCGTCGCGGCGGCCGTCGGCGCGCCGCTCACCATTGCAACGCACGGCGCAATCCGAACGCTGGGACGCGACGGTATTGAGGTTGAGCTGCCACGACTCGGCACCGTCAACGTGGGACTCCTCGGGCGCCACCAGGGAGAGAACGCCGCAGTGGCGCTCGCCACACTCGACGCGATGAAGTCTGCGGGGCTCACTACGGTGAGCGACGAAGAGATCAGGGCCGGATTCGCCGCCGCGCGCTGGCCAGGACGCATGGAGCTGATCAGCGGCGCATTCGGTGCAGGCGATCAGCGTGATCTCCTCCTTGACGGAGCACACAATGAAGATGGCGCCGCCGCACTTGCTTCCTCAGTGAACGATCTTTCGTCGCTCCTTCGTGACGCTGATGGCGAGAGTGGCGGGAGTGGTGTAACGCTCGTCCTTGCGGCAATGGCGGATAAGTCCATTGCGAAGATCTTCAGTGAGCTTGCCGCATCACCACTTCTGCAATCTGCTCGTCTGATCTGCACCAGCGTTGGCGATGATCGATCGTCAACACCTGAGGCGCTCGCCGCGATGGCGCGCGCGGCGGGGCTCGGCACAACGATTGAGACTGCCGCCGATCCACACGCAGCGCTCAACGCCGCATCGCGTGATCGAGGTGCGGTGATCGTTGCAGGGTCGCTCTATCTGGTTGGCGCGGTGCGCGAGCGACTCTTGCGCCAGGGGCGACTCCCAGATGACGGGAGTCTTGATCGCTAGCGACTACTGGTTCGGTCGAATCCCAAGGGTGACCGAAATTTGAACCGTTGCTCCGGCGCGGAGCACATCTAAGACGATCACCGTTCCAGGGGAGTACTGCACGAGTAGATCCTGAAGCGGATGCAGTTCATCAATGAGCACCCCTTGCACCTTGGTGACGATGTCGCCGTCGGCAAGGCCCGCCGTTTCGGCAGGGCTCCCCGGCACGATCCCCGACTCCGCTCCGCCAGAGATCCATGCCCCCTGGAAGAGGGTGAGGTTGTTCTCCGCCGCAGTGCGGCGATTTAGGGCAACGTAGCGAATGCCGATCCACGGGCGGGAGAGCTCAATCCCAGCGAGCGCCTGCTCCATGATTGGCCGAGCGATATCGATCGGGATGGCGAAGCCGATCCCCGCACCTTCGGTGGAGATGGCGGTGTTGATCCCGATCACGGCGCCGCTTGAGTCAACGAGTGCGCCGCCAGAGTTCCCTGGGTTGATTGCGGCGTCTGTCTGGAGGAGGCCGTCAAGCCGACCAGATTCGGTGGTGATCTCGCGCCCGATGGCGGAGATGATCCCCGCCGTCACTGAGTTCGTATAGACGCCGAGCGGCGAGCCGATCGCAATGGCGGTCTGGCCAACTTGGATTGCGCTCGAGCGACCGAGCGTTGCGGCGGTAAGTCCGGTCGCCTCCACCTTGACGATCGCAAGGTCGGTGAGCGTGTCAATCCCATAGACGCGTCCAGGGAAGTCACGCCCATCTTCAAGATGAACGGTCATGGTGGTTGCACCCTCAACAACGTGTCGATTGGTGACGATCCAACCGTCTGCCGAATAGATCACACCAGATCCAACCGATTCGCCGTCAGCACCTGTCACCTCTAGGGTGACGATGGCCGGTGAAATACGCTCGGCAACGCTAACGGTCGCTGACTGCTCTGAGACGAGCGTCTGGCGAATACTCTCGCCGATATCTCCGCTCTCGTTGAGCCCACCGAGCAGCAGCACAGTTGCCCCTGCACCACCTGCGGCACCAAAGATGAGTGAGAGGGCGAGGAGGCCGAGGATTGCTCGGCGTCCGATCGCACCCGCTCGCTTCTCTGCCGGCGCTTCTTCGTTGTCGCTCAGGAGTGGTTCTGGCTTCGGGTATCCGTCATCAAGCTTCTCAACCCAGGGTTGGGAGTTCTCTGCCGGCTCCGGTTCAAAGCGGAGCGGCTCTTGGCTGCGCTCTCCTGTGGGGTCTGACGCTTTGCTCACGCTCTCTCCTTTGTTGAGGTGGTGGCTGTTGACTTGGTGGCGCCGTCAGCCGACGCGGTGGCGTCAGTTGGCGTGCCCTGCTCTTCAAGGGTAGATGATGAGGCATCCGCGCGAAGAACCTGCCGAAGACGAAGTGAAGTTTTCGCAACCTCTCCGAGCAGCGCTGCGGCACGCCGACCCACGCTGATCAGCGACGCAGGCCCTTGCGGTGCTGGTGCTGGCTCTACCGTCTCATCGGCGATCAGCTCAGGATCTGCTGGAAGCGTCAACGTAAAACTCGTTCCACTCCCAATGAGGCTCTCCACCACGATTCGGCCCGCATGCATGTCAACGATTGACTTCACGATCGCAAGACCGAGCCCAGAACCAGAGGCGCGCGTCGCCTTACGCGCCGCAGCGAGCCCCTCTGTACCGCGATAGAAGCGATCAAAGATGCGCGGCAACTCTTCGGCGGAGATGCCAACCCCGTTGTCCGAGATGGTGATGGTTGCGGCGCCAGTCGCGAGTGGACGAACCGCAACAGAGACGCTCCCGCCGCGCGGCGTGAACTTCAGTGCATTCGCAACGAGGTTCGCCACCGCCTGGCCAACAAGCGTTGCGTCGTGCCGCACCATCACGCGTCGCGCCGGAAGACGCTCGTCAAGTGCAACGCCACGCCGTCGTGCGCCAGCAGCGGCTTGCTCAATCGCCGCGCGGACGCTTGAGCGAAGATCCCCATCTGCAAAGTGTGGACGCGCAATTCCCGCGTCAAAACGAGAGAGCTCCAGGATGTTCGCCGTGAGTGCGTCCATGCGCTCGAGCTGGTTGCCCGCTTCGGTTAAGAGTCGCTTGCGCGTTGCGGCATCAGTTGTTGCGCTCTCGTCGAGCAGGTCCACGAAGGCGCGGAGTGCGGCGAGTGGAGTACGGAGCTCATGCGAGACATCCGCCAGGTGCTCCTGCCCACGATCACGCTCACGCCGAAGTGCGGCGACCGTCCCCTCAAGGCGTCCCGCCATGCGGTTGAACTGGCCGAGGAGCGCCTCCATCTCTACGTTCGCCGCAATCTCGCTTCCAGTTGGAACGCGTGCGGAGAGGTCGCCGTCGCCAATCTTTGTTGCTGTCTCCGATAGGAGTCGTACTGGCTTCGCAAAGCGCTGTGCGGCAAGTGAAGCGAAAAAGATCGTAAGCAGCAGTGCAAACATGCTCACGATCAGCACCAAACTTGTTATCTGCGCGATGCGCGTGACGCGCGTGGAG
>CAJARA010000055.1 GCA_903944295.1 uncultured Chloroflexota bacterium | reverse complement strand
GTGTTCCGCTCAATGAGCTTCGTCATCACGCCACCCAGCGTCTCAATACCGAGCGAGAGTGGTGTCACGTCCAAGAGCAGCACATCCTTGACGTCGCCCGCGAGGACGCCGCCCTGAATCGCCGCGCCGATCGCGACCACCTCGTCCGGGTTCACACCCTTTGATGGCTCCTTGCCACCGAAGAGCGCCTTCACCGCCTCGACCACCGCTGGCATGCGCGTCATCCCGCCAACCAGAACGACCTCGTCAATCTCGGATGGCTTCAGGCCCGCATCCTTCAGCGCGGCAATCACCGGCGCCTTCGTCTTCTCAATAAGGTCTGCAACGAGCGACTCGAGCTTCGCCTTGGTCAGCGAGACCACCACGTGCTTTGGGCCCGTGGCGTCTGCCGTGATGTACGGCAGGTTGATCTCGGTCTGGCCGGTGCCAGAGAGCTCGATCTTCGCCTTCTCCGCAGCCTCCTTCAGGCGCTGAAGCGCCTGCTGGTCCTTGGAGAGGTCGATCCCCTGATCCTTCTTGAACTCGGCGAGGAGCCAGTCGATGATGCGCTGGTCAAAGTCGTCGCCACCAAGGTGCGTGTCGCCGTTAGACGACTTCACCTCAAAGACGCCGTCGCCCAGCTCCAGGATGGAGATATCGAACGTGCCGCCGCCTAGGTCGTAGACGGCGATCTTCTCTTCCTTCTTCTTATCAAGGCCGTAAGCGAGCGCCGCCGCCGTTGGCTCATTGATGATGCGCTTCACATCAAGACCTGCGATGCGGCCGGCATCCTTTGTTGCCTGTCGCTGCGTGTCGTCGAAGTACGCCGGGACGGTGATGACCGCCTCAGTGATCTTCTCGCCGAGGAATGCTTCTGCGTCCGCCTTCAGCTTCTGCAAGATCATTGCGGAAACTTCCTGCGGCGAATACGACTCACCGGAGTCGAGCTTCACCTTGACGCCGTCGCTCTTCCCGTCCTTCTCTACCGTGTATGGGACGAGTCCCTTTGTCTTTGACACTTCTGCGTCGTCGAATCGGCGACCCATGAAGCGCTTGATGCTAAAGACGGTGTTCTTCGGATTCGTGACGGCCTGGCGCTTGGCGAGTTGCCCCACCACGCGCTCTCCGCCCTTAACAAAGCCGACCACCGACGGAACGGTGCGTCCGCCTTCAGACGAACTGATGACCGTTGGCTCACCGCCAACCATTGCTGCAACCACGCTGTTCGTGGTCCCTAGATCGATCCCGATAATCTTTCCCATTGAGTTGCTCCTTTCACTACTGATTCCTAATGTTCAAAGAAAACTGAGCGTTGTCGGTTGGCGATTTAATCGGTCGCAACAGAGACGACCGCTGGGCGAAGGATTCGATCGCGAATCTTCCAGCCCTTGCGGTGCTCCTGAAGCACCTCTCCCGGCGGCTTGCCGCTTGAAGGCACCTGCGCAACCGCTTCGTGTTCGCGCGGATCAAATGGCTGACCGATCGATTCATACGGTCGCGCCGCTTCGCTCTCCATTACGGCGAGCAGCTTGCGGTGAATCGCGGCGATCCCCTCAACCCACGGCTCACTCTTCAGACCTTCCGGAAGTGAAGCGAGGGCGCGGTCAAGGTCGTCAACCACGGCGAGCGTTTTCAGGAGGAGCGCCTCACTTGCGAGCCCCGCCTCGCGCTCCCGCTCTTCGGCGGTGCGCCGGCGGAAGTTGGCGAAGTCGGCGGCGGTCCGCTGGTGTGCGGCGATCTGCTCGTCGCGCTCGAGAAGGGCAGCCTCAAGAGGGCTTCCGGCCTGGTCCTGGGCGGCCTGGTCCTGGGCGAACGAGTCTGCGGCGGCCGTCTCCGTGCCCGTCTCGCCAGCTGGCTCTTCGCGCTCCTTGGTGCTCCAGGGTCGTCCCGCCATCGTGCTCTCCTTCGTGTTCGTGCGGGGCTCAGCCCCGCCTCTCGCACGAGTTAGCAGTCTCTTGATGCGAGTGCTAACTCACTGGGGCGAGAATACGACGGCAGGAGGCGGTCGTCAAGGGGTGCTGGCTAGGCGGCGTGGAAGCGGCCGACCAGCTCCGAAAGGAGGGTGGCCACGTAGCGAACCGTCCCCACCGCGCGGGGGTATGGCATCCGGGTTGGGCCGAGCACCCCGACCACGCCGAGGGCGCGACCGGGGATTCCGTATGGGGCGAGGACGAGTGAGACCCCGTGCATTTCGGTCGGCGCATTCTCGGTGCCGATAAAGAGCTGCACGCTGTTCCCTTGTGAGACTTCGCGAACGAGCTGGCCCAAATACCCTCGCCCTTCGAGCGCGGTGAAGACGTTGCGGAGTCGAGCGCTATCGGCAAACTCTGGCGCCTCCATCACGTTGAGGAGACCGTCGCTGAAGACCTGCTCCACTGAAGCGGCGTCCACCTCGCGCAACAGCCGAGCGAGCCGCTCCATCACGGTGTGCGTCACCGCGCGCAACGGTGTGGATTCGGCGAGCGCACTGGCGCGCGCCTCAAGTTGATCGGCGGTGCAGCCGATCAGTGTTGCGTTGAGCCTGTTCGCGATGCTGGTGAGCTGCTCCTGGTCAACCCCCTCTGGCAGCGGCAGGAGTGTGGGGCGGACGCTGCCATCACTCACCACCGCAACGAGGGTGGCCAAGCGATCGGCGCTGCTCACCAGGTCAACGTGTCGGAGGCTTGCTGATGTGGGACGCATCGGTGTGGCGAGACCAGCAACGTGCGTGGAGTGCGCCAGGGTGCTCGCCGCAATGCGGAACCACTGATCAGCGCCACCTTCCGCCTGGCCGAACTGGTGGCGAATCATGAGTCGATCAACTTCAGTGACCTCATCCGGAACGGCGATCTCCACCGCGTAGGTGCGATACCCCTGGTCTGTAGGAACGCGTCCGGCCGAAGTGTGCGGCTGCGCAACGAGGCCGAGCTCTTCGAGTTCGGCGAGGACACCACGCACCGTTGCCGATGAGACGCCGAGGCGATAGGAGGCGGCAATAGAGGACGACCCAACAGGGAGGGCGGTGCGGATGTGCTCCTCCACCAGGGCGCGGAGGATGAGGCGGGCGCGGTCGTCAAGGAGTCCCGTTCGTCGCTGTCGTCGCACCATCTGTGGCCTCCTCTCTTGGCACTCTCAACCCTCCGAGTGCCAAGACGAGTCTACGCGCTCCCCCGCCACGCGGTCAAAGTCCGCGACGAGCGCTGGGGGTATGGGTACGATAGGTACATGTCCACCGATACGAACCTTGCGATTCAGACGCGTGCCCTCACGAAACACTACGGCAAGAGTGGTGAGATCAAGGCGCTGCAGTCGCTCAACCTAGAGATCAAGCAGGGCGAACTCTTCGGCTTCCTCGGGCCCAACGGCGCTGGGAAGAGCACGACGATCCGCACCCTGCTCGGCTTCCTCCACGCAACGAGCGGTTCGGCGAGCGTTCTCGGCCTTGATGTTGTCAAGGATTCAGTAGAGATCCGTCGACGTGTTGGCTACCTCCCCTCCGGATTCGCCGTCTACGACTACATGAGCGGTCGCGAATATCTCGACCATATGCGCGAGCTGAGCGGCCGCCCGTCGCTGCTGCGCCACCGCATCATGGAGGCGCTCGAACTCTCCGATGCCATCTTGAAGCGACCGGTCCGCGACTACAGCCGCGGCATGCGCCAGAAGATCGGCGTAGTCCAGGCGATGGAGACCGACCCAGAACTGCTGATCCTTGACGAGCCGAGTGAGGGGCTCGACCCGCTGATGCAGCGTTCACTCCAAGAGCTGCTTCTTGAGCGCGTTGCGCTCGGTCGCACCGTCTTCTTCAGCAGTCATCTCATTAGTGAAGTGGAGCGCATCTGCAACCGCGTCGCCATTGTGCGCGGCGGACAGCTCGTTGCACTTGAGAGCGTTGAGTCGCTCGTCCGTTTCCGTCGTCGTCGCATTGAAGCGCTCGTTGCGCGCAAGCCGCTGCGCCTCACCGCATCAACCGGTATCAGCAACTTGAAGGTTGAGGCGGAGGGGAAGTCAGGCTTCCGCATCAGCTGCGACGCAGAAGCATCGGCGATCCCCGCCTTTATCAAGCGCCTCCAGTCGGCTGGGCTACGCGACCTCCTCGTTGAGGCGGCGAGCCTTGAGGAGGCATTCATGTCGTACTACGGCAACAGCACACGCAACAGCGTGCAGATGGCACCAGAGACTGCGGCACCTCGAACGAGCAAGAAGCGCAGCCCTGCGAAGCGGACGCCTGCGAAGCGCGTGGTTAAACGTGCGGTGAAGAAGCGGGTGGCGCGATGATCAACCTGGTGCTCCTCCGCCGGCTCGTGCGAGGGCACCGCATTCGCCTCGCGGTTGGGCTTGCCGTGGTGGTGGTCTGGTCGCTCCTCTTCCCCGTGATCTACAAGGCTTTCGTTGACCAACTTGATGGTCGCCCCACCCCACCTGGAAACTTCTCCACGCTCTCAGGAACAATCTCCGTGGGCTTCATTCATCCAATCTCCATCGCACTCTTCGGCATCCTGAGCGCAGGTCTCACCGTTGGATCAATCAGTGGTGAACGTCAGCGTGGAACACTGGAGCTCCTTCTAAGCCGACCGATCCCTCGCCGCACGATCGTGGCCACGATGATGCTTGAGGGCTGGATTGGCGCGACGCTCGCCTCCGCCGCATACGTGATCGGCACGGTGATCGGTACCCAGATCGCGGGTGTGACGAGTGAACTTGCATTCGAGCAGCTCCCCGCACTGTTTGCTGCAGGAACGCTCTTCTGGGGTTCGTTCGCCACGTTCGCAATCGCAGCGAGCGGCAGCTTTGACCGAACGCCTCCCGCCATGGCGATCACCGTCGGGTTGATCATGGCGAACTACATCGTGGAGGTGCTTGGATCATTCTGGGATGTGATGGAGCCGTATCAGTTCCTCTCCCTCTTCAATCACTTCTCTCCAGAAGGCATCCTTGACCAGACGGCTGATCCTGCAGAGGCAGCGATCTTCGTCAGCCTCACCGTGCTCGCCGCCGCCTGGGCCTTCTACAAGTTCCCTCGCCGAGACCTCGCCGCGCCGAACTGATCCCAGCGCCGGACGCGCGGCGCCGCAGGCGCAGCGCTAGACGATCCGCGAGAAGAGTTCGTTGCTCAGCAGCCGGCCACGCATCGTTAACTGAACGCGTGCGGCGTCTTCCGGATGCGGCAGAAGGAGTCCGTTCGCTTCGCCCCAGTCCAGCGCCTCAGCGAAGCTCGCGGCAACAACCGCTTCACGGTCAACACCGCTCGACATGCGAAGTGAGAGGACGATCCCTTCAGCAACTGCATCGCGGTCACTGATTGGCGCCGCAGCGCCGCCAGGCGGAAGATCACCGCTCTTCAACGCCTCCTCCCATGCGTCGAGGCTCGCCGAGTTCCAGCGCCGTGTTACCCCATCAAAGGCGTGCGCCCCTGGCCCAACGGCCTCAACTGAGGCGCGCTCCCAGTAGAGACGGTTGTGGCGCGAGGTGTGTCCCTCGCGCGCCCAGTTGCTGATCTCGTACCAGCTGAACCCAGCGGAGGGGAGTCGCGTGTTGAGCAGTTCCAGCTCCTGCGCGCCGCGCTCTTCATCTTGCTCCGCGGCGGCGCGTCGTCGCCAGGCGAGCGCGCCCGCTGGTGTTGCAAGGCGATCATCAACACTCCCCTCGCCCTCATCGGCGCCACCTACGGCAAGCGTCAACGCATAGACGCTGATGTGATCAGGCTGCAACGCGACCGCAGCATCTAAGGAGTCCGCCCATGACTCGAGCGAGACGCCTGGGAGATCGGCGAGGAGGTCAAGAGAGACGCTCGTCGCTCCGGCGGCGCGTGCCGCAGCGATGCTCTCAGCAACGTCATCAGGCCCATGTCGTCGACCGAGTTCACGAAGCGCCGCAACGTCCATGCTCTGCGCGCCGATACTGAAGCGGGTAACGCCCGCCTGCACTGAAGCGGTGAGGTCGCCGCGCTCATCGGCGCCAGGATTGCACTCCAGCGTCACCTCAGCGCCATCCACCAGACCGAATCGATCGCGCACGCGACTGATCAACGACGCGAGCTGTTCTGCTGGAAGCAGCGATGGTGTTCCACCGCCAAGGTAGAGCGTCTCGAGTGGCAGACGTTGCACCTCATCACGTATGCCGCCGAGCGCCGCGAATGCCGCATCGTTCGCCTTCGCGCGTAAATCAATCTCGCGCTCCACGGCGGTCAGGTAGCCACCCATTCGCGAACGTGGGCCGAACGCGGCGGCGCCGGCGATCACCACAAAGTCGCAGTACGGGCAGAGGGAGCGGCAGAAGGGGACGTGCAGATAGAGGCCGCGCGGCGGTTGCGCGCGTTGCGCGTTAATCGGCGTCGGTGCGGAGGACGGCAAGGAAGGCCTCTTGCGGGATCTCAACGGAGCCGACGCGCTTCATCCGCTCCTTCCCCTCTTTCTGCTTCTCAAGCAGCTTCTTCTTTCGCGTGATGTCGCCGCCGTAGCACTTGGCAAGCACATTCTTGCGCACCGCCTTCACCGTCTCGCGCGCAATGATCGTCCCGCCGATCGCCGCCTGGATCGGCACCTCAAACATCTGGCGCGGGATCAACTCTTTCAACTTGGCGGCCAAGACACGACCGGCGCTCTGTGCTCGATCGCGATGGATGATCGTGCTGAGCGCGTCGACCGGCTCACCGTTCACCAAGATGTCGAGCTTCACCAGCGGCGCCACGCGATACTCCGACTCAACGTAGTCGAGCGACGCGTAGCCTTTCGTCCTGCTCTTCAGTTGGTCAAAGTAGTCCACGATCAGTTCGGCGAGCGGGATCTGGAAGCTCATCACCACACGCTTCTCGTCCAGATACTCCATCCCATCAAAGATGCCGCGCTTATCTGTGGAGAGGTCCATGATCGTGCCGATGTAGGTGGTTGGCGTGACAATGGATGCATTCACCCATGGCTCACGAATCTCATCAATGTGGTTTGGGCTCGGCAGCTGCGCCGGATTGTTGATCAGCATCTCGCCCTTGTTGTTGTTGAGATGAACCTGATACTTGCAGGAAGGCGCAGAGGCGATCAGCTGCAGGGTGAACTCGCGCTCGAGCCGCTCCTGCACGATCTCCATGTGCAGAAGACCGAGGAAGCCGCAGCGGAATCCGAAGCCGAGTGCCGCAGATGATTCAGCCTCAAAGGTGAAGCTCGCATCGTTGAGGTGCAGCTTCTCCAGTGCTTCACGGAGCGCCGGATAATCTTCGCCACTGAGCGGGTAGAGCCCCGCGAAGACGAGTGGCAGTGCAACCTGATATCCGGGGAGCGGCTCTGCCGCGGGGCTCATCGTGGTGGTGACGGTGTCGCCAACACGCGCGTCGCGCACGCTCTTCAGGCCCGTTGCAACGTAGCCCACCTCGCCAGCCTGCAACTCTTGCACTGGGACGTGCTGTGGTCGGAAGTAGCCAATCTCCACCGGAACACACTGCGCGCCGGAGCCCATCATCGTGATCGCCTCGCCCATCTTCAGGCGACCCTCCTGCACGCGGACATAGTTCACTACGCCCTTATAGGTGTCGTAGTGCGAATCAAAGACGAGCGCCTTCAGCGGCGCATCAAGTGGACCGCTCGGCGCAGGGATGCGCTTCACCAGCGCCTCAAGAATCTCTGGGATCCCCTTCCCCTCTTTCGCCGAGGCGAGGATCACCTCTTCACGCGGGATCGCAAGTGTCTCCTCCAACTCGTTCATCACCGCTTCAGGATCTGAGGCGGGGAGGTCGATCTTGTTTAGCACCGGAATGATGTGAAGGCCCATCTTCATCGCCAGGTGGACGTTGGCGAGCGTCTGCGCCTCAATCCCTTGGCTCGCGTCCACCACAAGGATTGCGCCGTCACAGGCCTGCAAGCTGCGCGAGACCTCATAGGCGAAGTCCACATGTCCCGGCGTATCGATCAGGTTGAGCCCATAGGTGAGGCCGTCGCTCGCCACGTACTCCAGGCGGACGGCACGCGCTTTGATCGTGATCCCCTTCTCGCGCTCAAGGTCCATGGAGTCGAGTACCTGTGAGGTCATCTGCCGCGGATCAACCGTGTGGGTCGCCTCCAGCAGCCGGTCGGCGAGCGTGGATTTGCCATGGTCAATGTGCGCAATGATGCTGAAGTTGCGCAGTCGGGACTGGGGGATGTTGCTCATATCCCCTCAAGAATCGCACGACAGGGGACTTGCCGTCGGTCGGCCAGAAGCGGCTCCTCTCTCGGGGGCTTCCCGCCTCTCGGCGAGCGGCGGGCTCCCCTCTGCTACGATCGCCCGACGGCTCGCATCGAGCCCCTGAAGTTGTATGGAGTGACCAATGGGAAAGACCCCTCGCAAGTACAAGGGCGCACGAACGCCGCAGTCCCTCAAGGAGGTTCGCGCCTCCGCCCGACGCGGCGCCGTCCAGCAGCCGAAGCGCACCGAGGCGAAGAGTCGCGTCGCGAGCGCCGTTGCCATCCTCACCGGCCAGAAGCAGGGCGATGCCGCCGCATCCGTCTCCAAGGCGGCGAGCGCACTCGACCGCGCCGCAAAGAGCGGTGCCATTCATAAGAACGCCGCGGCGCGACGCAAGTCACGCCTCGCAAAGAAGGCTGCCGCCGCTAAGGCGAGCCCAACCGGCACCACCGTTGCGATCGTGGTGAAGAAGGCAACGAAGAAGGCGGCGATCTCCGGTGCGAAGCGCGCCGCAGCAACGAAGGCGGCCGCAGCCAAGGCGATCGAAGCGAAGGCTATTGCCGCGAAGCCTGCAGCCAAGAAGCCCGCCGCCAAGAAGGCGAAGGCCGCACCAAAGAAGACAGCGAAGGGCGAATAGCTCTAATTCGTGGGCCATACTCGCCTCATTGAGGTGATTGCATGAAGTACTACCTCGTACTTGGCGCCATGTTTAAAGATGAAGCGCCGTACCTTGAAGAGTGGGTGCAGTTTCATCTTGATCGTGGTGTTGATCACCTCTATCTCTATAACAATGGCAGCACGGATGGCGGCGAAGCGGCTCTCCAGCCGTTCATTGATTCAGGGAGCGTCAGCCTCTTTGACTGGCCCACCCCGAAAATTGAAGGCTCACAAATGCACGCTGCGCTTGATTGCCTCGCTCGCGCGCGAGGGACGAGCCGATGGATGGCCTTTTTGGACCTTGATGAGTTCCTCTTTAGTCCTTCTGAAGACCTGAAGAGCGTGCTGCGTGAGTTTGAGAACGAAGTAGGCATTGAGGTGAACTGGATCTGTTACGGCTCGTCTGGACACAACAGCGCGCCAACAGGAGGTGTGCTGGGTTCCTTCGTCTATCGAGCCCCGCTGCAGTGGAAGCGCAATCGACAGTTCAAGACAATCGTCAACCCCGAACAGACAATCAAGAGGATACCGAGAAGTCACGCATGGGAGTTCATTGGAGGGCAACGCGCCGTGAATGAGCGAAGAGAACGTGACGGCGAACAGCTGGGGCTTATCTTCCGCGCCGAAAGGAAGATGCGCCAGGTGTTCCCCGCACTGTACGACTGGGTCGCGCGGCGTTTTCCGCTTCTACTCAATCGTTATTGGGTTTTTGATCGAAAGGTCTCAGTTGATCGTCTACGCATAAACCATTACGTGGTCAAATCTCGCGCAGAGTACCTCGATAAACAGGCGCGACACGGGTCGCTTCGTACCGAAAAGTACTCTGATGAGTTTTTTCTGTATCACGACCGCAATGAGGAGTTTGATCCAATCTTGGATCCGAGGATCACGCGCTCGTCGTGACGTCGCGACGCACCTTTGGTGCGCTCGGAAGATAGAGCAGGCCGCCAAGGAGTGAGGCGATAAGCGTGGTCCCTATCAGGAGCCGCGCGCTCCCCATCTGACCATCCCAGTACCAGGCTGTAAAGGTTGTAACGTCGCTGATGCCAACTTCAGCGAGCGCTGCTGCGCCGCCCTCTGCCGCCTGGTAGCGCTCGTAAACACATGCCGGCCCTGCGGCACACGTGAAAGAGCCGCCGCTTCGCTCGTCACGGTAGCCGGGGTCGAGTGAGAAGAAGAAGAGCTTGACGCCAAGGAAGAGCACAGCGAACGTCACAGCGGTGATCGCACCGCTCCACGCCGCATTGGCGATCACGCGGCCCGGTCGGCTGCGCAGCTGCTCGGCGCGCTGATTGCCGTACCAGCCGATTAAGAGTCCAGAGAGCGGAGCGAGGACCAAGTAGGCGGGATCAATCGGGATCACCATCAGGAAGCTGACGGCGATCGTGAGCGCCATGCCAATACCAACGACTGCGGCAACGTTCGCACCGCGATCAACGAAGCGGCTCACTTCACGCCACCGCTGCGCGCGAATGCTGCGCGACCGAGATAGAGGGCGCGATCGCCGAGCAGCTCCTCAATACGGAGGAGTCGATTCAGCTTCGCCACACGCTCAGACCGGGATGGTGCGCCGGTCTTTATCTGACCGGCGTTGGTGGCAACGGCAAGGTCGGCGATCGTGGTGTCTTCCGTCTCGCCCGATCGGTGGCTGAGGATCGTGGACCAGCCAGCACCGCGCGCGGTACTGATAGCGTCAAGCGTCTCGGTCAGCGTCCCGATCTGGTTCGGCTTCACCAGCAGCGCCGTTGCGGCGCGCTCTTTGATGCCGCGCTGAATGCGCTCAACGTTGGTGACAAGAAGATCATCGCCAACAATCTGCACCGTGTCGCCGATGCGTTGCACCAGCGCGCTCCAGCCGCTCCAGTCATCTTCGGCGAGTCCGTCTTCAAGACTGATGATTGGGAACTTCGCGCACCAACCCGCCCAGAGATCAATCAGCTCACCGCTCTCAAGGGTGCGCCCTTCGCGTTCGAGTGTGTAGCGGCCATCAGCGGTGAGCAGCTCGGTGGCGGCGGCATCAATGGCAATTCCAACCTGTTCGCCCGGCTTGTAGCCGGCGCGCTCAATGGCGGTCATCAACGCCTCAAGCGCCGCCTCATTAGATGGGAGGCTAGGCGCAAATCCCCCCTCATCGCCCTGTCCCGTTGCGAGGCCACGATCGTGCAGGTGCGTGCGGAGCGCGGCAAAGATTTCCGCGCCAGCGCGCAGCCCTTCGGCGTAGGTGGTGAAGCCGACCGGGACAACCATGAACTCCTGGAAGTCGGTGGAGTTCGCCGCGTGCTTTCCGCCATTCAAGATGTTGAGGAGCGGAACGGGGAGCGTCTGCGCCGTTTCGCCGCCAATCTCTTCGTAGAGCTCAACGCCGTGCAGTGCAGCGCGCGCATGTGCTGCAGCGAGCGAGACACCGAGGAGTGCATTTGCGCCAAGGCGCCCCTTATTCGCCGTGCCATCGAGTGCAATCAACTGCTCATCAATTGCGCGCTGATCATCAACGCTCTTTCCAGTGAGTGCGCTCGTGATCTCGTCGTTGACTGCGCTGACGGCCTGAAGGACGCCCTTCCCGCCAAAGCGGCGCTTGTCACCGTCACGTCGCTCCACCGCTTCATGGGCACCGGTACTTGCGCCAGATGGAACGGCGGCGGTGCCGTGGGCACCACTCTCAAGGTGCAGCTCAACCACTACGGTTGGATTGCCGCGCGAATCAAGGATTTCGCGTGCGTGGATCCGCGTGATCCGATCGCTCATGAGCTCTTCTTGACTGGGGCCTTCGCCTTCTTCTCCACCTCTGGCCCGTGCCAGGCGATCGGCAGCGTCTCGTACGGCGAGCCGGATGTTGGGATCACGGCGAGGCCTGGTAGCTCTCGTCCTTCAAGGAATTCAAGTGAGGCGCCGCCGCCAGTGGAGAGGTGCGTCATCTTTCCAGCGAG
>CAJARA010000054.1 GCA_903944295.1 uncultured Chloroflexota bacterium | reverse complement strand
GCAAGCCTCTCGCGCGACAGCCGACCAGTCCAGCGCAGCGACGTGCTCGGTCAGCTCGCGGTCGTGATCCCGACCTCCCATCTTTTTCGTGCGTTGCGTGCAGCGGCGAGCTTCACTGCGACGCTACCCATCAGCATCTCGCTCACGAGCAGTAGCGGGGCGGTGGCTGAGCAGGGAGCGCGGACGATCGCTGGCGCAGATGCTCAAGGGCGTCTACTGGCGGGCGGCTACGCCATCTGGAGCATCAGCCTTTCCGCATGCGGCATGAACGGCGCACAGTGTGCTGCGGCATATGCACTGCGCATCGATCCTATCGTCTTTGCTGAGCTCCTCCCTCCGCTCGGCAACGTTGGAAACGCTTCACAATCGCTTGCCCGCGCGCTTCGAGTCACAACGAGATGTCAGGGAGTGTTGGGGGGTTCATGGAGCGAGGTGAGTGATCGATTCACTGCGGAGTGGAGTGCAATTGACCGTGGAACCGGAATCTTGACGGAACAGAGCGCAGCGGCGGCTCGGAACGGACTTCGTTGTGAAGTCAAGGTGATACTTCTCGGTGTCCCCGCTGCGACCGGAGGGAGCCTTACACTGCCGCTGCTTTGGGGTCCGGTGTGAGCGGGCGGTACATTGCGCTGACATTGCTCATTCTCACTACAAGCGTTGCCGCGCAGTGGAGTGCGGCGTTGAACCTTTCTTTTGGTGCTGGAACGATCCCAACGCCTGGAAACGTGAGTAGCAGTGGACTCCGGTTCTGGGCTGATAGTGCAGAGACAGCGACCGTGGCGCTAAATCCACGTGTGCGCTTTTGGTTTGATAAGTCAGGTGAGGCGCGGCACCTCACAGCCCTCACATCCGGCGTGGCGCCATATGCAACTGCGGTCTCAGGGAGAGCGCAGTTGATCTTTGAAGATAACGGGCTCGCTCTCGCACAGCCGATCCCCCTCAACTCAGCGACAGCGTTCTTTGTCTTGCGGGGAGGGAGTGACACGGGGTATCACCCGCTCCTGGGAAGGACCGATCGGGCATCAGGCCTAGTCGTTGACTCTAAGCGACTTAGATCACTGAATGGTGGTGCCAGCGTCCTCTCGGGAATCATCGGATCGATTAACACCAATGCGATCCTAATGATTCGCATGAACAGCGTAGGTACCGATTTCGCCTCGATCAATGGAGGGACAGAGTTCTCATTCAGCTACAGCAGCAGTGACAGCGCAACACACGTTGGGATGATCTATTCATCAACAGGGTTGCGCTACCTTCGCGCTTCACTCTCAGAGGTGGCAATCTGGGATCGCGCGCTCACCGCATCTGAACGAACCAGCGTGATTCGTGCGCTCGGAACGAAGTGGGGGATTACTGTGCCGTAGCTAGCTAAAGATCGGCCGCTGCGGCGCGATCGATGATCCAAGTGGCGGTTGGGATAAGCGCAGCTTTGGCTGGAACCTCGCTCACCGTCCCCTCGCCGTTGAGGATGCGTGCGAGCGCGGCGCTCTTGCCAGCCCCAACGACCGTGGCGCAGACGGCGCGCGCCGCAGGGAGGAGCCCGAGCGAGAAGGAGAGCCGCGGCACGTGCGGCTCGATGTGCGTTGGTGCGGGCACGGGGGCGGCGATTGGCGCGTCGCTGGAGGCGAGTGGGGAGCCCGGGAAGACGCTGAGGCAGTGGGCGTCGCCACCAATGCCGATCAGCACAAGATCAAACTGCGGGAAACCTTCAGGGGTGTGTTGGATCTTCGCGGCGCGAGCGGCTGCAAGATAGTCGCTCACCGCCTTTGGACCATCTTCATCAGTTGGCCACGGGTGCACTTGGTCGTTGCCGATCGGGGAGGCCACTCCGTGGCTGTCCCTCGCGAGCAGCACCGCATCAAGGGGGGCGAGATTGGAGAGTGGGCTGGTGCGGGGGACGTGACGATCATCACCGAACCAGATCTGCGTAGCGCCCCACGGCATGCGTGCCGCGCGCTCTGGCTCCCGAAGTGCCGCATAGAGTGCGGCTGGAGTGCTTCCCCCCGTCGTGCAGAGGTGAAAGACGCCACGCTCGTCTACTGCGTGTTGCGCGGCAGCGATGACGAGTTCTGCCGTTGCGATTGCCGCAGCCGCAGCGTCGTCAACGATACGTCGCACTGGCAGTTCGCTCATCCGACGAGCTGTACGAAGGTGCGCAAGATCGACGGCGAGAGCGGATCAACCTCGCCGAGTTCAAGGGCGTTGCTAAGTAGCTCGGCATCTGTGGCGCGTTTTGCGCGGAAGACGCGCTCCTTAACGAGCGTGCCGTTGATTGCTGCCTGGACTTGCGTTGTTGCACCGTCCGCACGAACGGTGAGTTCTAGCGTGCTTCCACGTCGCTCACCCTTGAGGTGTAGCGCAAGCGTAGTGCCCGAGTGTCCCGCATCAACAACAGGCTCAAGCGTCAGTGCAATGCGCTGCCCTCCATCACTGATCATGCCACTCCACGATCCACTCTTGTTGTTGAGCGGTGTGACCACCGACGCACCGAGGCGCGAGGTGAGCCATGCAAGGTGGTAGGTGGGCTTGACGATATTCACTGGGGCGTTGCTGTTGCTCCCCGCGGAATAGGTTGCACGAATCTCTGTCAGCGAGTGGAGGTACGGGGCAATCTCTGGCTCATCAAAGGCGCTCGCTACCGCATCGCGCCATCGCGCCTGGCGGATCAGTGAGAAGTCGCTGAGCGCAGTGCCAGTGGATGCTGCCACCTTCACGAGATCACTCACCACGTTGATGCCCGCACCTCGTTGGTCAGAACCGTTGAAGAGGGCACGATCAACTCCGCGGAGCAGCTCCTTTAAGTCTTGGCTCGAAGGGTCAATCGTGTGATCCCACCAGAGAAGGGTGGGGAGATCATGGAGCGAGAGCTGCGGCACCATGCTGGAGAGGTGACGCCCGGCCTCGCCGCTCGCGTCAATCCAGAGCAGTTCGGTGCACGCCGAAGTTCCGTCGCCCCGTGGCGTTACTGCACAGAAGATTTCAAGACGTGCGCGAAATGTTGGCGGTCCCTCGGGGTCTCGCGGGACGATGAAGAGGGTGCGCGATGGATTGCGCGGCAGACTGCTCAGTGCACTCGCTGCGCCAACCGCACGCTCTGCACCTGGCGCTACAACGACAAGGTTCATGACGCCAGTTCGCACGGCGATTGGCGTCTTCCCATCAGCGTTCTTGATGAGTTCGGCGGTGATCTGCTGTCGTGACTCCGTGCTGCTCCAGATTCGCGAGAGGAGTGCGTCGGCCTCAGTAACCGAGGTGGCGGTTGACTTCCAGCGGAGCGCGGAGAGTTCGGTGGCGGTGAGGCTCATCGGGGTTAGAGCCTGCGCCAGCGTCGCCCCTCACGGGTGAGCAGCGCATCCGCATCGTCTGGCCCCCAGGTGCCAGCTGCGTAGTTTGGGAGCTGTGGCTCGGGACCGGCGAGCCAGGACTCCATGATCGGATCAACGATGCGCCAAGCCGCCTCCACCTCATCGGCGCGAGTGAAGAGCGAGGCGTCACCCAAGAGGGCGTCAAGGATGAGCGTCTCGTAGGCGTCTGGACTCTCAACAGAAAAGGCGGAACCGTAGGCGAAGTCCATGTTGACGGGACGCACATCGGTGCCAAGCCCTGGCACCTTTGCGGCGAAGCGGAGCAGGATCCCTTCATCTGGTTGAATCCGGATCACGAGCATGTTTGACTCGGGAGCGTCGCCAGTCTGTGAGAAGAGGCGCTGAGGCACATCCTTGAACTGGATCGCGATCTCCGTTGCGCGCTTCGGGAGTCGCTTCCCTGCGCGTAGGTAGAAGGGGACGCCCGCCCAGCGCCAGTCATCAATCTCAAAGCGTGCGGCAACGAATGTCTCTGTTTCCGACGCAGGGTCCACAGCCGTCTCGCCACGATAGCCCGCGACCTCTGTTGCGCCGATCCATCCTGGGCCGTACTGCCCGCGCACCACCTGGCCATCAACCTGCTCAGGGCTCATCAGGCGCACGGCACGTAGCACCTTCACCTTCTCGTCGCGTAGCGCCTCTGCATCAAGATTTGCGGGTGGCTCCATTGCGACGAGGGTGAGGAGTTGAAGGAGGTGGTTCTGCAAGATGTCGCGAAGCGCACCGGTCTCCTCATAGAAGGCACCACGGTTCTCCACACCGATCGTCTCCGCCACGGTGATCTGGATGTGGTCGATGTAGCGGCGGTGCCAGATTGGCTCAAAGATCAGGTTGCCGAAACGGAAGATGAGGATGTTGCGTACCGTTTCTTTTCCAAGGTAGTGATCAATGCGGTAGACCTGACTCTCACGGAAGACCTTCCCAACTTCGCGGTTGAGCTTTACCGCCGATTCAAGATCGCGGCCGAACGGCTTCTCAATGACGACGCGTCGCCAGCCGCTCTCACCCGTCTCATGGTCAAGCCCAGCGGCACCAAGACCGCGGATGATCTCAGGGAAAGAAGAGGCAGGAGTGGCGAGATAGAAGAGGCGGTTCCCGTTTGTTCCGGAGCTCGCGTCAATCGCATCAAGATGGCGGCTCAGCGCAGTGTACGAAGCAGGGTCATCAAACGCACCCTTGACGTAGCTGATGCGCGAAGCGAACTCGCTCCATCGAGTCTCATCAATCGGCTGAACGCGCGCATGCTTCTCGAGTGAGGCGCGAAGTTCGCTGCGCATTGACTCGTCGCTCGCCTCACGTCGCCCGAAGCAGACGAGAGCGAATCGCTCAGGGAGGAGATCGCCAGCCCAGAGGTGGTAGAGGGCGGGGACGACCTTGCGATGCGCGAGGTCACCCGTTGCACCGAAGAGGACAACGATGTTTGGATCTGGGACGCGCTCAATGCGAAGTCCAGAGCGGAGCGGATTCTTGCCACTGCGCTTTGGCGTTGCCTTCTTCCCTTTATGTGCAATGCGCAGGTCGCGGATCGTGCCGCCCCCTTCGCCCGCCTTGCCGCTCTTCACTCCGGCTTCACCGCGTGTCCGCCGAACTGGTTGCGAAGTGCCGCGAGCACCTTGGCGCTGTATGAATCTTCTTGGCGCGATCGGAATCGTGTGAGGAGTGAGAGGGTGATCAGCGGCGCTGGCACATCTAGGTCGATCGCCTCCTGTACCGTCCAACGTCCTTCGCCGGAGTCTGCAACCCAGCCCTTGATGGACTTCAGTTCGTTCCCCTCTGCGCGGAATGCGCGTCCTGCAAGCTCAAGGAGCCAGCTGCGCACAACGGAGCCTTGCATCCAGAGGTCGGAGACCTGCGCAAGATCAACCTTGTAGCGCGACTTTGCGAGGATCTCAAATCCTTCGGCGTATGCCTGCATCAGGCCGTATTCGATCCCGTTGTGCACCATCTTCACGTAGTGACCAGCGCCAGAGGCGCCGCAGTGCATGTAGCCATCCTTTGGGGCGAGGGTGAGGAAGATCGGCTCCATCGCCTTCACTGGCGCAACATCCCCGCCAACCATCATGCAGTAGCCGTTCTCTAGGCCCCAGACACCACCAGATGTTCCTGCGTCAATGAAGTGAATGCCGTGCCCTGCGAGCTTCTCGTGTCGGCGAATCGTGTCGTGGAAGTTCGAGTTCCCGCCGTCAATGATCGTGTCGCCCTTGGCGAGAAGTGGGATCAGTTCGTCGATCATCGCTTCGGTTGCGTCTCCGCTCGGGACCATCACCCAGACACGTCGTGGGGAGGGGAGCGCCGCAACGAGATCTTTCACCGTGTAGGTGGGAGTTGCGCCATCCTTGGCGATCTCGTCGGTCTTCTCGCGCGAACGATTCCAGATCGCCACCTCGTGTCCACCACGAAGGAGGCGCTTCACCATGTTGCCGCCCATCTTCCCTAGGCCGATGAATCCGATCTTCACAGGAGCCTCCTCACTTGTGGCCGCAGGTGGGCCGTCACTGCTGATGCTAGCGCGTGGCTACCACCCACCGCGCTTAGGTATTGAGTGCGCGGCGGAAGAGCGACTCCACGGCGGCGAGCCCCGCGTCTGGGTCTGCGCCGAGGTGGATGCGGAGGACGGGGAGGCCGTGGTCGACCAGTGAGCGCGCGTCGCCAAGCGACTGCGCATCAACCAGCTGACCGAAGCCGAACGGCTTCCCTGGGATTTCGATATCGGCTGGATGGCTCG
Organism: uncultured Chloroflexota bacterium; assembly: GCA_903944295.1. Lineage (GTDB taxonomy): Bacteria > Chloroflexota > Limnocylindria > Limnocylindrales > Limnocylindraceae > Limnocylindrus. Next base: position 11,611 of record CAJARA010000054.1, on the reverse strand, counting down.
CCACGAGCTGGACGAACCAACCGGTTGCCGCACCACCCTTATGGAGCTGACCAGTGGAGTGGAGGAAGCGCGGGCCGTAGCCAACGGTGGTGGCACGGCGCGTTGCATCGCGTAGCAACAGGCGGATTGAGGTGAGCGCTGTGGTGCGCTCGGGCGTCGTTGCGATGTAGGCGTGAATCCCCACATAGCCGCGCGGCGAAAGTCGCTGCAGCTGACCAGCAACAAGTTTTACTGCGTCATCACTGAATGCTGCGGGGAGCGCATCGTCAACCCAGATCTGCAGCGCACCATCAACAGCCTTCGGCGCAAGTTCTGGGAGCCTCCCTGCTGCGGTGAGTTCGCCAAGAACTGCAACGGTGTTGTTCTTTGACTCTGTAACGTTCGGCTCGTCAAACGGATTGATGCCAAGGACCACACCAGCGATCGCGGTGGCGATCTCCCAACGCATGAACTCGCCACCGAGATCAATCGGATCGCTGAGGTTCAGCTCAATCACCGGATGTCCCGCCGCCGCCAGTTCACTGAGTCGCGTCTCTACGCTGCTGCCATCTGCGGCAACTGGAGCTCGGCCGCCATCAAGCGAGATGCGTACGAAGAGTCGGTCGTCCTGGTAGTCCGCGACTGCGCCGAGGGGTTCGCCATCAACAGGGACAACGCCAACGCCATGCTTTCCGGTGCTCTCGGCAACAAGCTGTTCCGCCCACGCGCCGAAGCCATCAATCGGGGCATCAACAACGAGTGTCAACTTGTCGCGCCCCTCGCGTGCCAGCGCGCCGATCACCACACCGAGTGCAACAGCGCGATTCGCCGTTGGCTCTGGCTCACGAAGCTCAGCGGCGGCAACAGAACCTGCCGCGAGGAGCGGGTCAAGGTCAATGCCGAGGAGGCTCGCGGGGACGAGTCCAACAAAGCTGAGCGCAGAGTAGCGGCCGCCGATATCTGCAGGGTTGAGGAAGCGGTCAAGCATCTTCTCGTTCCCAGGGATCCCATCAATGCACGGAGAGGGGTCGCTGATCGCGATCATTGACGAGAGTGCACTCTCTGCACCGCCCACCGCCGCGCCGATCCACTCTGCGGCGTACGCGGCAAAGGAGAGCGTTTCAGTCGTGGTTCCAGATTTACTCGCAACAATGACGAGCGTCTTTTTCGGATCAAGGCCGCGCAGTGCGGCGGCAACTGCTGCAGGATCGGTGGAGTCGCAGACGCGAATCTTCAGCCAGTCATCAATCTCTGCGAAGGCTGTAGCAAGGACCTCTGGCGCGAGTGACGAGCCGCCCATCCCCGCCACGATCGCGGTGGTGAAGCCTGCGTCGCGAATCTTTTCGCCGAACCCCTCAAGCGCCGGAATCTGTGCCGTGAAGTGCGTCGGTGCGTCGAGCCAGCCGAGGCGGTTCGCGATCTTCGCCTGGACCGCAGCGTCGTTACTCCAGAGCGTGACGTCCTTATCGGCAAGTCGCGTGGCCCACTCTTCGTCCCTTGCGCGCTCGAGCGCGGAGCTGATCGCAGCCAGATCTGTGGCGCGTCCGATGTGGGCGGTGAACGGAAGTTTGAGTTCGCCGCTCACCCCTGCTCCTCTTCGATCTGCTGCACCTTCGTGGTGCGCCGGACGTATCGCTCTGCGTCACTTGGCGTGGCGGCAAGGAAGGCGGCGAGCACTGTGGCTGCGGCGGCAGCGTCAATCACCTTGGCGCCGAGCGAGAGCACATTCATGGCGTCATGCACCACTCCCTGGTCCGCTGACGCCGGATCATGCGCAATGGAGGCGCGGATGCCCTTGAACTTGTTCGCGGCGATCGTGACGCCGATCCCTGAGCCGCAGATCAGCAGGCCGCGCTCTGCACCGCCGCGCTGCATCAGTTCAGCAACCGCGCGCGACGCATCCGGATAATCGTCAGTCAGATCACTCCCATCGCCACCAAGATCGATCCCCTCCCAGTCAGGAGCAATCTTCTGAAGTTCGCTAAGGAGCACCGCCTTCAGCGCGGCCCCCGCGTGGTCTGCGGCAATAGCGAGCTTCCGCTGCGACACCTCAGCCGACCTTATGGCCGTCGTGCAGGTGCGGCGTTGGAATCACGCCGCGGTGCGTCCCAGCGATCACGCCGCGCGCGACCTCTGCAATCCGCTCTGGTGTGAAGCCGAATTGAGCGAAGAGTGTTGGCGCCGGCGCCGATGCACCGAAGCGATCCATGGCGATGATTGCGCCGTCGCTCCCGGTCCAGCGATCCCATCCGAGGCTGACCCCGGCTTCAATGCCGACGCGCGCGCGCACCGCGGCGGGTAGGACCGACTCACGATATGCGGCATCTTGATCGCCGAAGAGTTCGAGGCATGGCGCTGAGACGACACGCGTTGGGGTGCCAGACGCTTCAAGCAGATCCGCTGCGGCAACGGCGAGGTGTACCTCTGACCCTGTTGCAATAAGGATCGCCTTCGCCTGCGTGCTTGCCTCGCGCACAACATATGCGCCGCGCTTCACGCCAGCCGCTGCGCCGGTGATGGAGCCAGGAAGTACTGGAAGCTTCTGTCGCGTAAAGGCGAGCACCGTTGGCGCGTCGCGGCGTTCAATCGCAACGCCCCAGGCGTGCGCCGCCTCATTCGGATCACCCGGTCGGAAAAAGCGCAGATTTGGAATGGCGCGAAGTGCGGCGTAGTGTTCAACCGGCTGGTGCGTTGGACCATCTTCGCCAAGTCCAATGGAGTCATGGGTGAAGACGAAGATGCTGCCGAGTCCAGCAAGTGCCGCGAGTCGGAGCGAGCCGCGCATGTAATCGCTGAAGGTGAGGAAGGTGGCGCTGAACGGGATCAGTCCGCCGTGATAAACGATCCCGTTGGTGATCGCCGCCATCGCATGCTCGCGTACACCGAAGCTGATGTTGCGACCAGACTCCGTCGCCGTGAAGCGGCCACCCTCATGGATGTCGGTGAGGTTTGATTCGGATAGATCCGCGCTTCCGCCGATCAGTTCTGGCAGCACCGCGGCGAGCGCCTTGATGCTTGATTGGCTGACGTTGCGTGTGGGCGCATCACCGCCGAGCTCATACGCTGGAAGTGCGCGCTCCCATCCGCTTGGCAGTACGCCCGCCATGCGGCGCTGGAGTTCGGCCGCCTCTGCTGGGAAGGCGGTCGCATAAGCGAGGAGTCGCTTCGTGTGCGCCGCAACGAGTGCCTCGCCGCTGGTGATTGCGCCGCGGTAGAACTCGGCAACATCTGCTGGGACATCAAAGGTTGCATCTGGATTCGCGCCATACGCGCTCTTGGTGAGCTTCACCTCGTCTGGGCCGAGTGGTGCGCCGTGTGACTTCTGGCTCCCCGCCTTATTCGGCGAACCGAAACCGATGACGGTGCGCACAGCGATGAGGCTCGGGCGATCATCCTTGATCGCGGCGCTGATCGCCGCATCAATGGATGCAACATCGTTGCCGTCTGCAACGCTGCTGGTGTGCCAGCCGTACGCATCAAAGCGCTTGCGCACATCTTCCGACCATGCCGTTGATGTTGGTCCGTCGAGCTGGATGAGGTTGTCATCCCAGAGATAGATCAACTTGCCGAGCTTCAGGTGTCCAGCGAGTGATGCCGCCTCTGATGCGAGCCCTTCTTGAAGGTCGCCGTCCGAGACGATCGCGAAGACGCGATGATCAACCACGGTGTGCCCAGGTCGATTGAACTCTGCGGCGAGGCGTCGCTCGGCGATCGCCATCCCAACACCATTTGCAAATCCTTGGCCGAGCGGCCCCGTGGTCGCCTCGACGCCAGCGGTGAGGCCGTACTCCGGATGTCCTGGCGTCAGTGAGCCCCACTGTCGGAACGACTTCAGGTCGCCAACCGTGAGCCCGTAACCAGTCAGATGAAGAAGTGAATAGAGGAGCGCACTCGCATGACCGTTGGAGAGGACGAATCGATCGCGATCGAACCAGCCGGGAGTGCTCGGCGCGTGGCGGAGGTGGCGCGTCCAGATCGTGTGGGCCATTGGCGCACAGCCCATTGGGGCGCCAGGGTGACCGGAGTTTGCCGCTTGGACGGTGTCGATCGCAAGGGTGCGAATCGTGGTGATGGCGGACTGTTCCAGTCGTGAATCCATAGGTAACCCCCTGCATGTTGGCTGGTGTCTGCTGATTGTAGACTCCTCACGACTGCGCTGCCGTGGCACCCCTGTGGCACGAACGCACGCTTACGTGGAGGTCAGATGGCTATCTCAACGCCCGCGGCCTCCGCTGCCGCGGTAGAGGTCTCCGGCGTCGGCCGAGTCTTTCAAGCGAAGGGAGGCTCAGTTACTGCGCTGCACAACATTGATCTGCGCATTGAGCCGGGTGAGCTCTTCGGACTCCTCGGGCCGAATGGTGCAGGGAAGAGCACGCTGATCAAGATTCTCAGCACACTCCTTCTGCCGAGTAGCGGGAGCGCATCCATCTTCGGCCTTGATGTTGTGCGCGACACGGCGCGCGTTCGGCGCATCATGAACCTTGTCGCTGGCGGTGACTTTTCTGGATACGGCCTCCTCACAGCACGCGAGCAGCTCGCAATGTTCGCGCAGTTCTATGGAATGCCATATGCCGAAGGGATGCGTCGCGTTGACGCCCAGATTGAGGCGTTCGGCATTACGGATATTCGTGACCGGAAGATCAGCGCCCTCTCAACGGGACAGCGTCAGAAGTTGAACTTTGCACGTTCATTCTTGAATGAGCCGTGGATGCTCTTCCTTGATGAGCCAACGATTGGACTCGATGTCTCCGCGGCACGCGATGTGCGCGAGCGCGTCCGTGCCTTCCAGGCGGAGCAGCCGGGTCGCACGGTGCTGCTCACAACGCACTACATGGCCGAGGCGGATGAGATGTGTGACCGTATTGCGATCGTTGATCACGGGCGCATCCTTGCGCAGGGGACGCCAACTGAACTGAAGCGCATGGTGCAGAAGGAGACGCTCTTTATTGTTGGTGTTGATGAGCTTCCTGCTGCGGTGAGCCTTGGAACGTTGCGCGAACTTCCAGGCGTCATCTCTGTTGTTGTGCGTGATGCTGATGGAGCTGATGGAAACGGCGTCGGCTCACCGGTGACGCGCCTTGCGATCGCGCTTCGCGAAGACGCCGCGCTTGGTGGCGTGATCAGCGCGCTCGCCGCTGCTGGGGCACACCTTCGTGAGATCTCCAAGAGTGAGCCAACACTGGAAGAGGTCTTCGTCCAACTTGTTGGACGTGGCATTAGTGAGTCAGATAGTGAGCAGGCGCTGTGAGCGCCGCTGGCGTTCCAAAAGATCTGCACGCGCGTATCTACGCGGAGACGGAGTGGAGCCTCTCGCATAAGTTGCGCCATGCGGCGCAGTCGGTAGTTGGCCGCGCATATCCGCGCATCTTCGGCATGTCGCGTGAGCCATCGTGGCTCTTCTTTGATCTCGTCTTTCCAACCCTCGGCATGTGTTCGTTCGTCTTCCTCTTGCGCTCACGTGGCGCCGATGAGGCCTGGATTAGCGCGACGATCCTTGCGAGCGCGCTGCTCACCTTCTGGACATCAGTGATCTGGATGATGGCTGGGCAGTTCCGCTGGGAGCGCGACAGCGGCAACATGACGCTCTACATCACAGCGCCCGTCGGACTTGGTTCGATCGCGCTCGGTATGGCGGTTGGTGGTGCAGTTGGCATGGCGTTCCGCGCCGGGATCATCATCCTTGGCGGCTCACTCCTCTTCGGCGCACAGTATGAGATCCGAGAACCACTCCTCCTCGCCCTGACGATGCTGCTCGGGATCGCCGCAATGTATGCGCTCGGCGTCTGTCTTGCCGCCGTCTTCTTGGTCTCTGGTCGGGAGGCGGATCACCTGGGGGACCTACTGAATGAGCCGATGCAACTCCTGGGTGGCCTTTTCGCCCCCGTGCGCAGCCTCGGCATCTTTGGGCTCCTTGCGATCGGGATCCTGCCGCTCGCCCCAGCCGCTGATGCAATGCGCCAACTCGCCGTTCCGCAACTCGCCGCTAGCGGGCTCCTTCCTGTTCCGGTTGAGCTTGGGATCCTCGCCGTAATGTTTGTGGTCTTCAGCCTCCTCTCACACTTCTCACTTGCGTTTATTGAGCGCCGCGGGCGTGCGGATGGAAAGCTGCTCACCCGTGCAGATTGATCTCACCTCGCGCACATCGAGAGCGTTCGGTCCGCTGCGCGGTGACGCTGCGGACGCTGCACGTTCGCTGATCGCTTCAGCGCGACTCGCCTGGGCGATTGAAGGGAACTGGGCCGAGCCCTTCTTCCTGCTCGTCTATCTAATCATTCGACCACTCGCATTTCTGGGGCTCTTCCTCGCCGTCCTCTCTATTGGTGGCACGCTGAATCCCGCCTCGATTGGCTTTGTTGTTGTAGGGCAGGCGGTCTTTCAGATTGTTGGTGCCGCCATGCAGGGGCCAACGCATGCGCTGCTCGATGATCGCGAACGGTATCGAACGATTCGCTACATCTTTGCGACACCGTCATCACTCCTCCCTGTTTCCATTGGCCGTGCGCTAGTGAAGGCGCTCATCGCAGCGATCAGTGCGGTCATCGTGATTGGCGTTGGTGCGCTGATCGGGATGCCGATGCGCGCAGGTGGTCCAGATCTCCCACTACTACTTGTTGTGATGACACTCGGGCTGACATCAATCGTTGGGCTCGGCATCGCGCTTGGCGCCGTCTGCGTCCAACTTCGCAACGACGCGTGGGGCTATCCCCAGGCAGTAGCCGGAAGCGTCTTCCTCCTCTGCGGCGCAATCTTTCCGCTCGACACGCTTCCGAGAGCGCTCCAGCTCATCGGCGCAGCGCTTCCGATGACCTGGTGGATTGAGGGGGTGCGACGCGCGCTCCTCGGCACGGCCTCGCCAGGGTTGCTCGGCGAGCTCTCTACGCCGCTCCTTCTCCTCGTGCTGACGGTTGGAACGGTGCTGATTACGCTCGCGGCGCCGAGACTCTTTACGATCGGGATTGATCGCGCGCGAGAGAAGGGCTATTTGGATCGGAGCACCGCCTCATGAGTGGAACCAAACGCACAAGAACCCCGCGCGCTGTAGCCGAGATCGGCGTCCTGATTGCCATGTTGGTCTGGGCGGCGAACTTCACCGTAGTCAAAGCTGCGGTAACGGCGTGGCCCGTCCTCCCGTTCTCTGCGATCCGCATCACGGCGGCCGGCCTGATCGTCTTGCTCTGGACGCGCCTACGTGGCGGAAACATCCGCATGTCACGACGCGACCTCTTGACGACCGGACTCTTCGGCATCATTGGACAGGGGACGTATCAGTTGCTCTGGGCCGGATCACTCGGCACCATTAATGCTGGAACGAGCGCACTGCTGATCGCCGTCACACCATTCCTCACCGCCATCTTCGCCGCGATCTTAGGCATTGATCCGCTCCGTCCTGCGATCGCGATCGGCGGGCTGATCGCATTTGCTGGCGTCACCGCCGTTGCGATCGGTGAAGGTGCTGGCGCATTCGGCGGCACTACCGCTGGCGTGACGGCAACGCTGCTTGCCGCCGCATGCTGGGCGTCATATCTCTTGGCCGGCGCGCGCGTGATTCCGCGGTCTGGCGCGCTTGCCTGGACGGCGTGGAGCATGGTGATCGGTGGTGTTGTCTTAATTCCATTTGGCGCGAACCAGTGGGCTGAACTTGGGTCGCCGGCGATCCCCGCCGTTGCGATCTTCGGCATCCTCTATGCCACCTTCGGTTCGAGCAGCCTCGCCAACGTCCTCTACTTCACCGCGGTGCCGGTGGTTGGCCCTGCGCGTGTGGCGAGCTTCCAGCTCCTCGTCCCGTTCCTTGCTGTCGTTATCTCTGCGGTTGTCCTCGGCGAAGCGCTCGCCCCTGTGCAGGCACTCGGCGGCGCGCTTATCCTGCTCGGCATCTGGGCGGGGCGCCAAACGCAACTCCCGTTCCGTCGCCGTCTGCGATAGACTCCGTCAGGCTCGCTCGGTAGTCACCGAGCGCCCCGCCCAACTTGAGGAGGCAGAGGGGACGAGATGGCGACGAAATTCGTGTTCGTCACCGGCGGCGTCACCTCCTCCCTCGGTAAGGGCATCACCGCCGCCTCCGTTGGCCTTCTGCTGAAGGCGCGTGGCCTGCGCATCTCCGTCATCAAGCTCGATCCGTATCTCAACGTGGATCCGGGCACCATGTCGCCGTACCAGCACGGCGAGGTCTACATCACCGATGACGGCGCAGAGACCGACCTCGACCTTGGTCACTACGAGCGCTTCATCGACGTCAACCTCTCGCAGGCCTCCAACGTCACCACGGGGCGCATCTACTCCACCGTGATCGCGCGCGAGCGCCGCGGCGACTACCTTGGCGGCACCGTGCAGGTGATTCCGCATATCACGAACGAGATTAAGGAGCGCGTCCTGCGTCTCGGTGGCGATGATGTTGATGTTGTCATCGTTGAGGTTGGTGGAACGGTGGGCGACATTGAGTCACTCCCATTCATTGAGGCGATTCGCCAGCTGAAGAAGGATGTTGGTCGCGGAAACTCGCTCTACATCCACGTGACCCTCCTTCCAGAACTCGCCGCAACTGGCGAACTGAAGACGAAGCCAACGCAACACTCGGTGAAGGAGCTGCGCGGGAGCGGCATTCAACCCGACGTGATCATCCTCCGTGCCGATCATCCCGTACCAGACGATGTGCGCGAGAAGATCGCCCTTTTCACCGACGTTGCCGTAGAGGCGGTCGTTCCTGCCACCACCGCACGCACCATCTATGAGGTGCCGCTGCAGTTTGAGAAGTTCGGTCTTGGCGATCTGCTCGTCCGCGAACTTGGCATTACGCCCGCTACGCCGCAGCTCGCGAAGTGGGAGCAGCTCGTGGCAGAGATCGTTGCGGAGAAGCCGGCGGTGGAGATTGCCATTGTTGGGAAGTACACCGAACTCCCTGACGCGTACCTCTCTGTGATGGAGGCGCTGCGACACGCCGGTTGGGCGCACGGCCATGACGTCCGCGTTCGATGGGTCAACGCCGAACAGCTTGATGACGCCGATGCGGCGCAGGTCTCAGCGCAACTCGCTGGCGCGCACGGCATCTTGGTCCCTGGCGGCTACGGTTACCGCGGCATTGAGGGGAAGATTCGCGCGGCACACACGGCGCGTACCGAGCGAATCCCGTACCTCGGCCTCTGCCTTGGTCTGCAGATTGCGGTGATTGAGTTTGCGCGAGAGACGCTCGCCTCCGCCGACGCGAACTCCACCGAGTTCGACATGTTCACCAAGCATCCGGTGATTGACTTCACGCCGGATCAGCGCGGCGTGGAAGAGAAGGGTGGAACGCAGCGGCTCGGCCTCTATCCCGCCAAGCTCACCGCAGGCTCGCGCGCCGCGACCGTCTACGGCTCAGAGATCGCGTATGAGCGCCATCGTCACCGCTTTGAGGTGGCGAATCGCTTCAAGCCGCAGCTCGAAGCCGCTGGGATGAACTTCTCTGGCGTCTCACCAGACGGACGCCTCGTAGAGATCATTGAGCTCGCCGATCACCCATGGTTCGTGGCGAGCCAGTTCCACCCAGAGTTCACCAGTCGTCCACTTCGGCCGAACCCACTCTTCGACGGCTTCGTTGGCGCCGCAGTGGCGCTGAAAGAGGGTCGCCTCGCCGCCTACAGCCCACGAATGGTGGGAGTGCGCGATGATGAGACGGTACAGGCGGAGCGCCGCAAGGCAATTGAGGCGGCCGCACACAAAGCGGCAAGCCGAAGCAACGGAACAGGAGCTGCATCATGAAGTTCTTCTTGGACACGGCGGACATCAACGAGATCAAGACCGGCATCAGTTGGGGGATCGTTGACGGCGTCACCACTAACCCGTCGCTCTACGCGAAGGTTGGCGGCTCCTACGAAGAGCTTCTCAAAGAGATCTGCGCCCTCACCCCAGGTCCAGTCTCGGCCGAGGTGATTAGCGACGATACCGAGGGGATGCTCCGCGAGGGGCTCGCCTTTGCCAAGATCGCCTCCAATATCGTGGTCAAGATCCCAATGACCACCGACGGCCTCGCCGCCATCAGCCGCCTTAAGGCGGAGGGGATCAAGACGAACTGCACACTGATCTTTACGGCGAACCAGGGACTTCTCGCCGCGAAGGCGGGCGCCTCACTGATCAGCCCGTTCGTTGGCCGGCTTGATGACATCAGCGAAGATGGCATGACGGTGATCCGCGAACTCGCGGAGATCTTCTCGCACTACGAGGATCTTGATCACTGCGAGATCTTGGCCGCATCGATTCGCCACCCTCGTCATGTGACGGAGGCAGCACTCGTTGGCGCACACGTTGCCACCATGCCACTGAAGGTCCTTGAGCAGATGGCGAAGCATCCACTCACCGACAAGGGGATCGCCGTCTTTAAGGCCGATTGGGCGAAGGCGCAGGGCGGGAAGTAGCCGCTCGCAACGCCCCGTTGACGTGGGGCAGATGATCCCGTAGAGTTCTCTCATCCCCCCACTCCTCCCGCTAAGAGGCGTTGGACGTTTCGTGTGGGGATCGCGAACACTCCCAGGCAACCCCCACAAGAGTCAAGGAAGGTACCCCCAACAATGTCTATGAATGATCCCCGTAATCGCGGACCACGACGTGGCGTTCGCCGCGGACCCGGAATGAACGGTGGACAGGGCGGCATGCGCATGCCGCAGAGCTCGCTCCCACAAGACGTTGAGGTCCTCTCTGAAGCGGATCTCGCCGCTGAGGGACTCCTCACCTTTGCAGCGCTCGCCAACATGACCGCGAGCGAGCTGATGGCCGCAGCGAAGAAGTTCAATGTCACCACATCACAGCAAGAGGATCTGCCGCGCGTGATCCAGAAGATCCTTACGGCGCAAGCTGAAGAGCAGGGTCAGGTGTGGGCCGAAGGGATCCTTGAGATCGTTGATGACGGCTACGGCTTCGTTCGACGCAACGGACTCCTACCAAGCGCTGACGATGTCTACGTTCCGTCGCCTATGTTGCGCCGCATCGGCCTGCGACAGGGAGATACGATTGGTGGCGTGATTCGCGCACCGCGCGAAGGAGAGAAGTTCTGGGGGATGCTCCGCGTTGAGATCATCTCTGGCACCGACCCAGAGTCGGCACGCCGACGACCACACTTCGGTGATCTGACTCCAATCCATCCGATTGAGCTGATCAACCTTGAGACCGATCCAACGAATCTTTCGCAGCGCCTGATCAACCTCGTCAACCCGCTCGGTAAGGGGCAACGCGCGCTGATCGTCTCGCCGCCAAAGGCGGGGAAGACGAGTCTCCTGAAGCAGATTGCGCAGGGTGTCACCGCGAACTATCCAGAGATCTCTCTGATGGTCTGCCTCATCGGCGAGCGACCAGAAGAGGTGACCGACATGCGACGCTCTGTAAAGGGCGAGGTGATCTCCTCTACGTTCGACGAGCCGACCGAGAACCACACGCACGTGGCCGAGATGGCGCTGGAGATTGCGAAGCGACGCACCGAGGCTGGCGCCGACGTGGTGGTGCTGCTCGACTCCATTACCCGACTCGCACGCGCATACAACTTGGCACTCCCGCCGTCAGGGCGAACCCTCTCCGGCGGTATTGATCCGATTGCGCTCTACCCACCGAAGCGCTTCTTCGGCGCAGCCCGCAAGTTGGAGGAGGGTGGCTCACTCACGATCATCGG
>CAJARA010000053.1 GCA_903944295.1 uncultured Chloroflexota bacterium | reverse complement strand
TGGCCCGTGCCAGGCGATCGGCAGCGTCTCGTACGGCGAGCCGGATGTTGGGATCACGGCGAGGCCTGGTAGCTCTCGTCCTTCAAGGAATTCAAGTGAGGCGCCGCCGCCAGTGGAGAGGTGCGTCATCTTTCCAGCGAGGTTGAGCTGCTGCAGCGCAGCAATGCTGTCACCCCCGCCAACCACCACGGTAGCGCCCGCCTCTGCCTTCTCGGCGGCGAGCTTGGCAAGCTCACGCGTTGCGGTACCGAACGCAGGGATCTCAAAGACGCCGAGTGGCCCGTTCCAGAGGACCGTCTTCACTGGGCCAAGCGCATCGCGCACCGCGTTGATTGAGTCAGGGCCGAGGTCGACCATGTGCCAGCTCGCGGGGAGCTTCTCTGTGGAGACAACCTTGAACTCTGTGCCGCGCGTCACCTCTTTTGCAACAACGCCGTCGACTGGGAGGAGCACCTTCACGCCGCGCTCGGCTGCAAGCTTCAAGATGCGACGCGCATGTTCCACCATCTTTGCCTCGTAGAGACTCTTCCCAACGCTGCGCCCAGAGGCAACGAGGAAGGTGTTCGCAACGCCACCGCCAAGAATTAAGAGGTCGACCTTCTTGATCAGCGCCTCAAGCACGGCGACCTTCCCCGAAACCTTCCCTCCACCAACGATGGCGGCGAACGGCCGCGCCGGCTTGTCCAAGAGGTTGGAGAGCGCTTCAACCTCGCTCTCCATCAACAGGCCAACGTACGACGGCAGCAAGCCAGCAACACCGACGGTGCTCGCATGGGCGCGATGCGCCGTGCCGAAGGCGTCATTCACGAAGACATCGCCGTAGGACGCGAGCCGTGCCGCAAACACAGGGTCGTTCTTCTCTTCACCGGCATGGAAGCGAACGTTCTCCAGCAAGAGAAGCTCGCCTGGTCGCAGTCGATTCACCGCATCATCGGTTCCCACGCCGAGCGCATCGCCCGTGGTTGGAACCATCATCTTCAGGTGGTGCGCCAAACGCTCCGCCGCTGGTCGCAGTCGCAGACCGTCAACTACCTTCCCGTCTGGGCGACCGAGATGCGAGGCAAGCACAATCGAGGCGCCGTCCTCAAGAAGCGCCTTGATCGTTGGGATAGAGGCGCGAATGCGTGAGTCGTCCACCACCTTGCCGTCCGAGAGCGGCACATTGAAATCGACGCGCAAGAGGACGCGCTGGCCGCGGGCATCAAGTTCGCGAATCGTGCGCTTCCCCGTTGCAGACTCAAACGACGTAGCGATCCGGCGCGGCCCAATCCCCTCTGGCCGTGGTCGCGGGACAAATCGCACCGCCGGGCGCGGCGCCTCTGTTGCCGTGCCCGACTTTGTAGAAGGCTTCGCCTGCCGATTTGCTGGACGACTCGGTCCACCAATGGATGCACCAGAGGCCTGCGTGGCCCCCTTCGGCGGAAGTGGGACACCAGGCTTCACCTGCGGCCGATTCGCTGGGCGGCTCGGCGCCATCTTCGGCGCGCCAAGGTTGACCCCAGGCTTCCCCGCCGATGGCTTCGGCGCGACAAGCGTTGACTTCACAATCGTTGGTGCCGCCTTCGCAACTGGCTTAGTTGCTGGCTTAGCAACCGGCTTCGCTGCTGCCTTCACCGCTGGCTTAGCAACCGGCTTCGCAGGTGCTGGCTTGGCTGGCGCCTTTACTGGCGCCTTCGCTACTGGTTTTGGCGCAGGCCTATTTGCCGCCAACTTCTTCTCAGTCGGCTTCTTCTCCG
>CAJARA010000052.1 GCA_903944295.1 uncultured Chloroflexota bacterium | reverse complement strand
GCAACCTCGCCTTCCGTCTGATCGGCGCTCAGGATGACGGGCCCAATCACCTGGGCACTGGCGGAGGGCGAACTCGTGGCGCTGTCGCCGCAGGCACTGACGCTGAAGAGCATCGCGCTTGATAGGAGGAGGGTTGTCAATCGCATAAGGCACCTCAGCTAGGTCGACTCGCGGAGCATGGCCGCGTAAGTAAGGGTAGCGAACTCTTGCGCGCAGAGTGTTTGGCGAAGAGTTGGCGCGGTTGCGTGGCTCCCCGTACCCTAATGGCGTGAAGATGTTACGCGCAACGCTCAGTGCACTCATCGCCTGCGCGATGGTTGGAGGGAGCCTCGTCGGCTGCTCCACCGTGAAGCAGGAGGTGCGTGATAGCGGAAGCGGATCTTCTTTCCGGATCGTTGGCTATGTGACCGCAGCGGCAGTCCTTGACGTGATTGACTTCTCACGCCTGACACACGTGAACTACGCCTTCCTCCTCCCAAAGAAGAGTGGCGAACTGAAGACGTTCGGCTCACCTACGCAGCTTCGCCGTGTCGTGGAGATTGCGCATGCCGAGAACGTGAAGGTGCTCATCTCTGTCGGCGGCTGGGGTTGGGATGACGAGTTTGAGGCGCTTGCGGCGGCAGTGGATCGGCGTGCACGATTCGTGAGCGCCGTGGTTGATTTTGTTGCGGAGTACCAACTTGATGGTGCTGACATCGATTGGGAGTATCCAGACGCCGGTGCGTCAAGTGAACACTTCGTTGCGCTGATGCGCGAACTACGTGCCGCGCTACCGTCAGGGAGTCTGCTAACAACAGCGGTTGTCTCCGATGCAACGCACGCTGACGGTATTGACCCCGTCATCTTTGAAATTGTGGACTTCGTCAACGTGATGGCCTATGACGGCGGGCCCGCCAATCACTCGCCACTCAGCCTTGCAGAGCAGGCGCTCACCTCGTGGAACGCCAAGGGTCTACGCAAAGATCAGCGTGTTCTCGGTGTGCCGTTCTATGCGCGCCCAGGGGACATCTCCTATCGCAAGCTCTTCGAATCTGATCCGGCGACGGCAGATGGGGATCGCATCTTCTACTTCAGCGAAGAGCAGAACTACAACGGTCCCGCCACGCTGCGCGCAAAGGTGGCGCTCGCCAAGACGGAGGCGTCAGGGATCATGATCTGGGAGCTCTCCCAAGACGCGCTCGGCGACGATTCACTCCTGAAGGTGATCTGGGAGGCGAGTCGGTAGCACCGCGCACATTCGTGGCAGACTTCTCCCATGGGTGACCAGTGGTGCACGGGCCAGACTGGACGTGACGGGGGTGACCTACCAGTCACGCGCGGAGATCGTCCAACGAGTCTTGGTGAGGGCTACGAGCCGTTTGTGGCACGCCACGGCTTTCCGGCTACATATGCACGCGGACTCGCACGCGGACTCGGGGACCGTCTTGGCGCAACGCTCGTTGTGACGCAACCAGAGGCGTGGGCGATCGTCTCTCCGCACTTTGGCACGGCACCTCAAGCGATTCTGATGACCTCGACACTCGATCAGCCCACGCTTGACGAACTTGCGCGTTCCGCACCAGAGGGCGTCACCGTGCTTGGCGTTGGTGGCGGAACGGCGATGGATGTTGCGAAGTGGATCTCATGGCGACGGGCACTTCCGCTCGTGCAGCTACCGACACTCGCCTCTGTGGACGCCTGTTTCACCAGGATGAGTGCGTTGCGCGACGGTGAGCGGGTGCGCTACGAAGGTGACGCTGTTCCCGAAGAGGTGCTAATTGATTATGAGATCCTTGGATCCGCACCGCATGCGCTGCTCTCCGCAGGGATCGGCGATGTGCTCTCGTGCCTCACCGCGTTGGCAGACTGGAAGCTGGCGGTCACCCAAGGGATTGATCCCGCGTGGGATAAGGAGGGGGCGGCAGCCTCTGAACGATATGTCAACGCCCTCGCCGCCGCCGCGCCTGAAATCGCGGTGCGTTCTGAGGCGGGGATCCGCTCACTAATGGAGCTCCA
This sequence comes from uncultured Chloroflexota bacterium, assembly GCA_903944295.1. Lineage (GTDB taxonomy): Bacteria > Chloroflexota > Limnocylindria > Limnocylindrales > Limnocylindraceae > Limnocylindrus. The sequence goes on along the minus strand of CAJARA010000052.1, from coordinate 1,201 downwards.
CCGGGAGATCGGGTGGCGCTGTCATGCACTCGGCCATGCACGATTTGAAGAAGGGAGCGAGCACTTCTTCGCCTACTGCTTTGAGGCGGTGACAGGGCGGACGATCATGCATGGGGAACTTGTTGTGATGGGTGTACTGGCGATGACCGCACTGACGGGGATTGGGCACGAGCGCGCCTGCACGATAGTCTCTGCGGCGGGGACTCGTTGGCGACTAAGTGACCTTGGTGTGGCATGGAGCGAAGTGGAGGCGACACTCCGTGCGCTCCCCACTTTTGCAAGAGAGGGTGGCTACTGGTACTCGCACGCGCACACGCTGATGATTGGGGATCGAGAGTTGGCAACAGTTCGCCGCGCTCTCGGTGCTTGATGCAAGAATCTGATCATGTCTAACCTGCGCGTCGCCCTCACCTTTGATGCCGAGCATCCAGATCGGCCACACCACCTGGTCGGCTCGGAAGATCGCCTGCGTGAGACGCTCGGACCACTTGAGGTTCGCGGCACCTTCTTCGTCCAGGGACGATGGGCCGAGGCCTTCCCTGATCAGGCGCGACGCATCGCAGATGACGGACACCTAATTGGTAATCACTCGCACTATCACGCCAAGATGAATCTGCTGACAGAGGCGGGACTTGTTGAAGACATCAAGGCGGCCGCCGGCGCCATTGAAACGATCTGCAAGCGCGATCCTGCGCCATGGTTCCGCTCGCCGTTTGGCGCCGGTGCAAAGGATCCTCGCGTGCGCGCGGCCCTGGAGCAGCTCGGCTACAAGCAGGTGCTCTGGAGCGCATCGGGTGACGATTGGGATCATCGTGAGACGGCGCAACATATGGAGGACGCAGCGGTAGCGAGCACGCTTGCGCACGGCGATGGCGCGATCCTCCTCTTCCACACCTGGCCTTCGTACACGCACGAAAAGATTTCACGCATCGTTGCGCGACTGCGCGAAGAGGGGGCAACATTTGTGACGGTTGATCAACTTGATCCACAAGAGATCCCAGATAACTTTGGTGAGGTTGACTGGTGACCCGAGTGGTGAAGCAACGCAGCAGCGCGCCGCGCACGGCGCACGCGCTAATCGTTGGCATTGACGGCGGCAACTCCAAGACCGACATCCTCCTCGCAGACACAAGTGGAAAGCTTCTCGCCTGGGTGCGCGTCAGTGGCAGCAACCCACAAGGGATCGGACTCCTCCCTGCGG
>CAJARA010000051.1 GCA_903944295.1 uncultured Chloroflexota bacterium | reverse complement strand
CTGCACGGTGCAGGATCAATTGGAAAGCGTGAGGCGTGGGTGATTCTTGATGCTGCTCCAGGCGCACACCTTCTCCTTGGACGCGATCCAGCGGTGAGTGCCGAGCTGCTTCAGCACGCGCTTGAGTCCGGCAGCGACGTTGCGCCGCTGCTCGCAAAGATCTCAGTCACGGCGGGTGACGTGCTCGACGTTCCGCCAGGAACACTGCATGCGCTGATGCCCGGGCTGCTGGTCTGGGAGGTGCAGCAACCTTCGGACCGAACATATCGAGTGAGTGACTGGGGCCGCAGCAGTAGCGAGCGACCGCTGCATCATGCCGAAGCGTTGCGCGCCGTCAACGTTGCCGCAACCGCGCAGCGCGTCGCACGACTTGACTGGGAGGCTCCCGGAACCCAAACGCTCATCGGAAATGACGCCTTCACTGTCACGGTGGTGGTAGGTCCGTGGAGCGAGCCGATGCAGCTCCCGCACGGCGCCATCGCCACGCTGATCAGCAGCCCCTCTATGAGTGGCGTGGGGAGCGGCGCTGCCGCACACGTTGCCGGAATCGCACTAGAGCCGCTGCAATCGGCGCTCATGACGGCAGGCTCGGCCGCCATAGAGATCCCGCACGGATCGGCACTCCTCTTCGCATCGCGCCCCTGACCCATAAGGGGGGCGCAACGTTTGGTTGCGTTTTCTAAATAAATGCCCCATCTCGCACGATTTCCCCCTTCGTTTACCAGAAAAAGGTTGCGCACTTGCGCTCCCTCGTTCATGATGACCATCCTCGACTGCCTCGGGCGCAGCCGCACCGCTGACGTGGCGCAAGCCGCATCAACAGTGAACACGTAGTCCGAATCAGCCCCGAGCCCACGTCAGATCTGACGTGGAATAGTAGAAGGAGGACCTCATGAAGGTCTTTAACAAGAAGGGCTTCGCAGCCCTTGCAGCGGTTGCGATTCTCGCAGCTGCGTGCGGTGGTTCTTCAACCACCGGGAAGACGCTGACCATCGGGATCGGCCTTCCGCTTAACGGCTCGGCGCTTGCCTCCGCAGGCCCAGCGCGCGACGGTGCTCTCCTCGCAATCAAGGAGGCTTCAATCGAGGGCTACACCCTCGTCGCGAAGATTCTTGACCATGCCAAGGAAGGCGCACACAACCCAGACCAGGCCGCTGCTGACATGCTGACGTTCGTCGGCGATGAGACAGTTGTTGGCGTTGTTGGTCCATTCAACTCGGGCTCTGCATTTGCAATGATCCCAGTCTCTTCTGAGGCTGGTCTTCTGCAGTGCTCCCCGTCGAACACGAACCCAAATCTGACGAAGGATCTTCCTGGCGCAGAGATTTCGGGTAGTGACCTTCGCGAGGGACGCCCAGCAAACTACGTACGAGTTGCGACCACAGACGACCTTCAGGGTCCAGCGGTTGCTGACTACGCGTATTCAAACGGTGCACGCAAGGTGTACATCCTTGACTCAACGGACGCTTACGGTAAGGGGATTGCGGATTCATTCGAGGCGCAGTTCAAGACCGCCGGCGGTGCTGTTGTTGGCCGTGACGGCCTCCCAGTGGGAACCACCGATTATTCTGCAGTTGCTGCAGAGGCGAAGAGCCTCGGCGCTGACTCAATCTTCTTCGGTGGCGTAACGTCAGACGGCGCACCACTCTTCCGCAAGGCACTTGACCAGGCCGGCGTTGGCACGCTTCCGTTCTACGGCGGCGATGGCATCTTCGACGGCACGGGCGAGGGCTCGTACATCGCGATTGCTGGTGCAGCAGCTGAGAACAGCTTCGCATCGATCGCGGGTTCACAGAACATCCCAGGGAAGGCCGACTTCGATACGAAGTTCATGGCTGAGTTCGGCGTCGCTGCCGAAGGCTACGCCTACGCTGGCTACGCCTGCGCCCAGATCCTCATCGAGGGGATCAAGGCGGCGGTTGCTGCGGGTGACGTCACCCGTGAGGCCGTTCGCGCTGCAGTCGTCGATAAGGGCGCTGCATTCGAGACTGTTATTGGGCCAGTGACGTTCGACTCTGTCGGCGACACGAGCCAGAAGTACATCTCCCTCTTCAAGGTGGAGAACGGTACGTGGGTATTCGCAGACGAAGTTGACTACACCTCGAAGTAGTTAACCTTCGCTAGGTAGGGGAAACCCAAACCTAGCGCGAGAGCTCTTCAGCCCCCGTGGACCCTAGGGTTCACGGGGGCTGTTCATACACCTTGCCGAAAGTGCCCCAGGAGGGCACTATCTACGAACCGAAACGGGTGACTCAACAGAGAGGAGGGGACGATGAGCGCAGCAGAGGCGACCACGACCGTGCCACGCTCTAGCGCGGCACGCCTCCCCCTGACCATTGCCGCCTTCCTCGCGGCGACCCTGTTCGTCCTTGGACTTGATCAGTTCCTTAATGCGCTCACCCTTGGAGCGATCTACGCCCTCATCGCCCTCGGCTACACCATGGTCTACGGGATCATTGAACTCATCAACTTTGCCCACGGCGATGTGTATATGGCCTCAACATTCGTCGCCATGTTCACCATTCAAACACTGCTTGGAAGGAGCGGAGCGATCGAGAGCATCCCCGAGCTGGTTATCGCACTTGTGATCGTCTTCGCAGTCACCGCATCCCTGATGGGCCTTGCCGGTGTTGTGATTGAACGTTTTGCGTATCGACCACTGCGACGCGCGCCGCGACTCGCCCCGCTGATCACTGCCATCGGCGTGAGCTTCATCATCCAGAACATCATTCAGTTTGCCTTTGGACCAACGATCGTTAGCGTCCCCCAGATCATCCCGATCAGCTGGTCGTTCATGGTGGGCGAGAGCCGCGTTCCGATCCTGAACCTCTTCGTTGTTGCCGCTGCGCTGATCCTTATGGCCGTGCTCCAACTCTTCATCGCCCGCACGCGGACAGGGAGAGCGATGCGCACAACGGCAATGGACCGAGACGCCTCTGCTTTGATGGGCGTGGACATCAACAGGACGATCATGTTGACCTTCTTGATTGGCTCCGCCCTGGCGGGTGCTGCTGGCGTGGTGCACGTGCTCTACTACGGCAACACGCAGTTCGGGCTCGGCTTCCAATCAGGGCTGAAGGCCTTCACCGCGGCGGTGCTTGGCGGTATTGGCAACACGGCAGGGGCGGCACTCGGCGGCTTCCTCATCGCATTCGTAGAGGTTGGAGCTTCGTCATTTGGGTACGGACGCTGGGGCGGGGGCATCGTCTTCACGTTGTTGGTCATCTTCCTCGTCTTCCGGCCAACGGGCTTGCTCGGCTCATCAACAGGTGACCGAGCATGATGGCGCGCATCTCAGCCCGATTTGATCCGTCGCGCGCCTTCTTCGCGCGCCATCGAAGTCTCGGGATCCTTGTTGGCGTCTCTGTCCTCGGCATCCTTCTTCCGCTGATCACCCGCATCCCGCCATTTGATGGGATTCAGTCAACGAACGCGTGGGTCAATGCATTCACTACTGCAACGGTCTACGCAGTGCTTGCCGTTGGCCTCAACGTCGTGGTTGGGTTCGCTGGGCTGCTCGATCTTGGATATGCAGCCTTCTTTGCCCT
>CAJARA010000050.1 GCA_903944295.1 uncultured Chloroflexota bacterium | reverse complement strand
GGTAATGAACTCCTGCTTTAGTCCAGCCAGCACGTCCTCCTTCTTCTTTCGCACCGCGTAGCCGAGCGTGTCGGCTTTCGGCCCAGAGAAGCCGCCGAGCGCCGACGCCGCCGCCATGATGTCCTCCTGGTAGACGAAGACGCCGTAAGTGCGCTTCAGGAATGGCTCAAGGAGCGGATGCAGATACGTGACCGCCTCCGTTCCGTGCTTCCGCCGAATGTACGAGGGGATGTTCGCCATTGGCCCCGGCCGGTAAAGCGCCACCATCGCGGCGAGATCGAAGACGCTCGTTGGGCGGAGCTCTTTGATGTAGCGGCGCATCCCCGCCGACTCGAGTTGGAAGATGCCGCTCGTCTCGCCCGATGCGAGGAGGGCGAACGCCTTCGCATCGTCGAGCGGAATCGTGTCGAGGTCAATCGCAACGCCGTAGGTCGCCTTGATCCGATCCACCGCCGTGCGCAAGATCGTCAGGTTTGCCAGGCCGAGGAAGTCGAACTTGAGAAGCCCGAGCGCCTCAACGCCGTGCATCTCAATCTGGGTCATCACCCCTTCGGAGTTTGTGGCGCGCTGCAGCGCCATGATCTCCGTGAGCGGCTCGCGACTGATCACCACACCTGCGGCGTGGGTGGAGGCGTTGCGCACCACACCTTCGAGCTGTTCGGCCAAGTTCACGAGCGGCGCATAGTCGGGACTTTCGGCGAGCGCCTTGAAGTCAGCATCCTTGCGCGCCTGGCTGAGCGTTGTGCCGAGCTTGTCTGGAACCGCCTTCGCCAGACGGTCAACATCGCCATAACTCTTCCCTAGGACGCGACCGACGTCACGGATCGCGGCGCGTGCCGCCATTGTGCCGAAGGTGATGATCTGCGCGACCTGGCTCTCGCCGTACTTCTGCGCAACGTAGCGGATCACCTCTTCGCGGCGACCATCCTCAAAGTCGATATCAATATCCGGCATCGTCACGCGGTCCTCATTCAGGAAGCGTTCAAACGGGAGGTCGTAGTGCAACGGATCAACCGGCGTGATGCCAAGCGTGTAGGTCACGATGGAGCCTGGTGCGCTCCCTCGGCAGGTGGTGGCGATCCCCTGCTCACGTGCGAATCGGACGAAGTCGGCCACGATCAGGAAGTAGGCGCCGTAGCCCATCTTTAGGATCACGCCGAGCTCGTACTCAAGCCGTTCGCGTGCCGCGGCAGACGGCGTCCCGTAGCGACGCAGCAGTCCGCGCTCTGCCTCCTTGCGCAACCAGCTCTCAACTGTTTCGCCCTTCGGCACCTCCACGTCTGGCATGCGCGGCTGTCCGAGCGTCAACTTGAAGTCGACCGCTTCGCTGATGGCGCGCGTATTGAGCAGCAGGTCCGGGCGATCAGGGAAGAGCGACGCCATCTGCGCAGGCGACTTCAGGTAGAACTCGCCACTGTTAAAGCGCATGCGACCAGGCGTCTCAAGGTTGCTTGCGGTGCCGATACAGAGGAGGACGTCATGCGCCTCTCGCTGTTGCGCACGGACGTAGTGAAGATCGTTCGTCAGGACGAGTGGGAGTCCAACCTCAGGTGCGAGCTTGAAGAGTTGCTCGTTCAGTCGCTTCTGCTCCGGGAGGCCGTGATCCTGTACTTCCAAGTAGAAGCGCTCCTTGCCGAAGATGTCGCCGTAGCGCCCCGCAAGTGCACGCGCATGTTCCCAGTCATCAACCTCAAGGGCACGCGCGATCTCACCGTTCAGGCAGCCGGAGAGTCCGATCAGTCCCTCGGAATACTTCGCGAGGTGATCAAGGTCTATGCGCGGCTTGTAGTACATGCCGTCGAGGTGCGCGTCTGTGACGAGACGGCAGAGGTTGCGATAGCCAACTGCGTTCGTGGCGAGCAAGACGAGATGGAAGGGTTGCTGGTCTGCCTTCCCCTCTTTGTCGGCCATGCCGCGGCGTGCAACATACGTCTCCACGCCGATGATCGGCTTGATCCCACGCTTCGTCGCCGCCTGGACAAACTGCACCGTCCCGTAGAGGGCACCGTGGTCAGTAATGGCGATGGAGTCCATGCCGAGCGCCTTCGTCTCGTCCATGAGCGCATCGATCTTGCTCATGCCGTCGAGCAGGCTGAACTCGGTGTGGACGTGGAGATGGGTGAAGTCGGGCTTCTTGCTCACGGGGGGAGTCTACCGAGCGCGTAGGATTAGCCGATGGATGAGCGCGAACGAGCGAGGATCAGGGCGGCGATCGACGCTGCAGAGGGGGGCGGCGGCGTGCCTCCCGCCTCAGACGAGCAGCTCCGCCAACTCCTCGCTGGCAGTCGCACCATCGCCGTTGTTGGCGCTTCGCCGAAGCCTGACCGCCCCTCGCACGGCGTCCTGCTCGCCCTTCAAGCTGCCGGCTGGCGCATCCTCCCAGTCAACCCTGCCGCAAACGCACTGGCCGATGGAGTTGCCGGACTCCCCTGCTATCCGAACCTTGCCGCCGCAGCAGCATCACTTCCAAACGGGGAACGCATTGACCTCGTTGATGTCTTTCGCCGTCCAGAAGATTGCGCCGCCGTGACGCGGGAGGCGATCGCAGCTGGCGCAGGTGCGATCTGGTTGCAACTCGGCATCATCAGTCCAGAGGCTGCGGCGCTCGCCGCAGAGGCGGGCATCCCGTTCGTCCAAGATCGCTGCACGGCGATCGAGGTGCAGCGCCTCCAGATTTCAGGACCGAACGCCTAACGAAGGAGTTAGCGGAGCGGCGGAAAGAGGGCAAGCGCAATCCCAACGATGGAGGCAACGCCAACGCCGGCGAGGCGCTTCAGCCGCGAAGCGATCAGCTGCCCCTCAAGGCGATCGAGAACGTCGGGACCAGCGCCAGGCGCGCCGCGCCACTCGCTATAGCGCTTCGCTCCGCCAACACGCGTCTGATGGAGCTGATACTGCGTGAGCAACGGCGGAAGTTGACGCGCGAGATAAAGGAGGCCAGCCACCCCAAAGCCTCCGGTGACAAGGCGAACGATATCGAGCATCTCAGCGATCGAGTGCTGCGCGAATGAGTTCGCCAAGGAGCGCCGCGTCGCCACGCCCCTTGCTCGCCTTCATCGCCTGACCAACGAGGAAGCTCACCGCCTGCTGCTTCCCCGCCTTCCAGTCGGCGATCGCTTGCGGGTTTGCGGCGATCACGTCCGCAATGATCTTCTCTAGTGCGCCAGTGTCACTGATCTGGCCGAGTCCACGTGAGGCGATCACCTCACGAATGTTGAGCGGCGTCGTGATCATCTCGGCGAAGAGCGCCTTCGCAGTGGTGCCGTTGATCTCCTTGCTCGCAACCGCGGCGACGAGCGCAGCAAACTGGACCGGATCTGGGTCAGCCGCCCCCTCTTTCGCCACACGGAGGTATTCGCCGCTCACCCAATTGGCAAGCAGTTTCGCGTCCAGCTCCTTCTGAGCGGCACGTGCCGCCTCAAAGAGGGCGGCGGCGCGTGGCTCGGCAACCAAAACGCTCGCGTCATATTCGGTGAGCCCAAGCTCGCTGACGTAGCGCGCGCGGCGCGTCCCAGGAAGCTCAGGGAGTCCAGCAACGATCGCTGCGAGCCAGGCGGGATCAATGTCGAGTGGTGGGAGGTCCGGCTCAGGGAAGTAGCGGTAGTCGTGCGAGTCCTCCTTCGCGCGCATCGTGTAGGTGGTCTCACTCCCCTCGTCCCATCCGCGCGTCTCCTGTGTAATCGCGCCACCAGCGTCGAGCACCTCAGCCTGGCGCGCCATCTCGTAGGCGATCGCTCGCTCAACAGAGCGGAACGAGTTCATGTTCTTCACCTCAACGCGGAGTCCGAACGGCGCTTCGCTTGATGGTCGAAGTGAGATGTTCGCCTCCACGCGCATCTGGCCGTTCTCCATCTCAGCGTCCGCCGCGCCGATCGTGCGCAGGAGGAGGCGGAGCTCTTCTGCATAGCGGCGCGCCGTCTCGCCATCTCGGATGTCTGGCTCGGTGACGATCTCAAGGAGGGCGACACCAGAGCGGTTGTAATCGATGAGGCTCGCCCGCGTGCCGTCAGCCCCCTTCTCATGGCGCAGCCGCGCCGTATCTTCCTCTAGGTGTGCGCGTCGAATCCGTACGGAGCCAGCGCCAGCGCTCGTAGTGACAGGGATGCTGCCGTGCTCCGCAAGAGGAAGATCAAGCTGGCTGATCTGGTAACCCTTCGGCAGGTCTGGGTAGAAGTAGTTCTTCCGATCCCAACGTGTCGTTGCAGGGCTCTTCGCACCGATCGCGGCGCCCACAGCGAGCACCTTCTCGATGGCGGTGCGGTTTGGCACAGGGAGGGCGCCTGGGAGGCCGAGGCAGGTTGGGCAGGTGCGCGTGTTTGGCGCGTCACCCTCTGCGGGGATCGCGCAGGGGCAGAACATCTTGGTCGCGGTGCGCAACTGCACGTGAATCTCAATACCGATCACCGCCTCCCAGCTCATACGGCAGCCCCCTTCAGTGAGGCGACAAAGCGTCCGATGCGGACGAGTGCTTCGCGCAGCTTCTCTTCTGACACCGCGTAGCAAATGCGCACATGACCACGACCACTTGCGCCAAATGCCGAACCAGGAATCACCGCAACTCGCTCCTCTTGCAGGAGGCGCTCAGCGAACTCCTCATCACTGATGCCGAGCGATGAGATGTCTGGGAAGGCGTAGAAGGCACCCTTCGGCGCGCCGGTCGGCAGCTTCAGCGCGGCAAGGCCATCCAGGACGATACTGCGACGACGCGCATATGCGGCACGCATCTCTTCAAGTGCCGGCTCACCGTTGCGGAGCGCCTCAAGTGCGGCGTCTTGCGACGGCGTTGGCGCGCTCATGATCGCGTACTGATGAATCTTGACGAGGCCCGCGATGATCTCCGCCGGCGCGCAGAGGAAGCCGACACGCCACCCGGTCATCGCGTACGACTTTGAGAAGCCACCGATCAGGATCGTGCGCTCCTTCATTCCAGGGTATGCAGAGATCGCGCGATGCTCTGGCCCCTCATAGACGAGACGGTCGTAGATCTCGTCACTGATCACGAGCAGGTCGTGCGCTACGGCGATGCGTGAGAGTTCGGCGCGCGTTGCCTCATCGAGCGTTGCGCCGGTGGGATTCGCCGGATAGCCGAGGAAGAGCGCCTTCGCCCCTGGCGCCGCGGCAGCAACCGCGGCGGTATCCAGGCGCCAACCATCTGCCGCACTCGTTGGAATTGAGCGCACCTCGCCACCAGCAAAGATCACGGCGGGGAGATAGGCAACGTATGAAGGCTCCGGAAGGATGAGGATCTCTCCCGGATTGATCGTGCCGCGAATGGCGAGGTCGACCGCTTCGGACGCGCCGATCGTGACCACAATCTCGGTCGCTGGGTCGTAGCGCACCCCAGATCGCTCGAAGATCTTGTCGGCAATGGCGGCGCGCAGCTCAGGCGTGCCGTAGTTTGAGGTGTAGTGCGTACGGCCGGCGCGCAGGCTGCTGATTGCCGCCTCGGTAATGTGGCTCGGCGTATCAAAGTCTGGCTCGCCAACGCCGAGGCTGATGACGTCCTGCATCTGCGCGGCGATATCAAAGAAGCGGCGAATGCCAGATGGTGGCACCGCATGCACGCGATCGGCGAGGGTGCGCTTTGCGAAGTCGCTCATGCGGCACCTCCAAGGGCAGCGAGGTCGGTGGGATCCTGGTCGCGCCACGACGCGTTGGCGCTGAGCGCCTCGTACCCTGCAGCGATTGAGAGAAGCCCCGCCTCGCTCCACGGTGCACCGATCAGTTGCAAGCCGACGGGGAGCCCCTCCGAGAGTCCGCACGGAGTACTGAGCCCGGGGAGGCCCGCCATGTTCGTTGGGATCGTGCAGGCGTCAGCCAGATACATCGCCACCGGATCACTCATCTTCGCGCCAAACTTCCACGCCACCGACGGGCTCGCCGGTGCCACGATCGCGTCATACCCCGCCACCCAGATGCGATCAAAGTCGCGAGCAATCAAGGTGCGCACTTTCTGTGCCTTCAGATAGTAGGCGTCGTAGAAACCCGCGGAGAGCGCATAGGTGCCGAGCATGATGCGTCGGCGCACTTCAGGACCGAAGCCTCGGCCGCGCGTAGCGAGATAGCCGTCGAGGAGATCGCCACCGCCGTGCTTTGATGCGCCGTAGCGAATCCCATCATAGCGCGCCAGATTCGCGGAGGCTTCGGCGGGGGCCACGATGTAGTACGTGGCGAGCGCGTGCTCTGTGGTCGGCAGGCTCACCTCATCAATGATCGCGCCGGCTGACTGGAGCGCGGCAACTGCGGCACGCACCGCCGCCTCAACGCCAGGCTCCATCCCCGCCACGAAGTACTCCTTCGGCAGGGCGAAGCGCTTCCCTTTCAGTGCACTCGCCGCCTGATCCCCCTGCGGGAGTTTCAACAGCGCAGCATCAACTGGCGTTGCAGAACTCGTTGCGTCGCGCGGATCGGATCCTGCAATGGCGTGAAGCAGCAGTGCCGCATCTTGTGCGCTACGAGCGAACGGCCCGATCTGATCAAGCGATGAGGCGAACGCAACAATGCCGTAGCGCGAGACACGGCCGTACGTTGGCTTCATCCCAGTGATCCCCGTGAGGCTCGCCGGCTGACGAATCGAGCCCCCCGTGTCGCTGCCGATGCTCAGTGGTGCGTGCAGTGCCGCCACTGCTGATGCCGAACCACCCGACGAGCCGCCGGGGACACGCTCGCGATCCCACGGATTCACCGTTCGCTTGTAGGCACTGAACTCCGTCGAGGAGCCCATCGCGAACTCGTCCATGTTCGTCTTTCCAAGGATCAGTGCGCCGGCCGCCTTGAGCTTGGCAGCGATCGTTGCGTCATACGGACTGACGTAGCCCTCAAGGATCTTGGAGCCAGCGGTTGTTGGCGTGCCAATCATGTTGACGAGATCTTTCAGCGCCACAGGGACGCCGAAGAGTGGCGGGAGCGCATCAAGCGCTGCTGCTCCGGACGCGCGTGCCGCCGCGTACGTGACCTCTGCGGCCGCCGCCTCTCTCCGCACCTCATCACCGCGAAGATGCAACCATGCGCCGAGCGCAGTATCCTCGCGCTGGATCGCAGTAAGGAGCGCATCTACCGCCTCTACTGGCGTGAACTCACCGCTGCAATATCCGGCACGCAGTTGTGCAGCGGTGGCGCGACGAAGGTCGGCACTCATCCGTCCGCCTCCTCGCTGAGGATCGCCTGGACGCGAACGAAGTCGCCACTCCGTGATGGCGCGTTCTGCAGTGCCGCATCTACAGAGAGGGAGGGGTGTGCCGTATCGTCGCGAAGCGGCATCGGCTGAACGATTGTCTGCGCGCTCGCAGGAACGCTCGACGTGTCCACCTCGGCGAG
>CAJARA010000049.1 GCA_903944295.1 uncultured Chloroflexota bacterium | reverse complement strand
TGACCAGCGGCGTCATACGGCCATGGGTGACCGAGGAGCGTCCAAATCTTCTCCGCTGTCTCAGGAATCACGGGCGCCGCATAGAGCGCAACGAGTCGACAGGCTTCAAGAAGGTCGCCAAGGACGCCAGCGAGTTGCTCGCGCGCTGCGGCATCTCCACCCTTCGCTGCCTTCGCCAACTCCCATGGCTTCTCCGTATCAACGAATCTGTTCGCCGCACCAACAAACTCCCACAGCGCGCCGATCCAATGATGCAGCGCGAGCCCCTCCATCGCCGCCTCACTCTTTCTGCGCGCCGCCTCCCACTCAACCGCAAGCGGCGCCGCTGCCGCCGCACGCGGTGCTGGGGCCTCTGCACCGAACGCGCGACTCGCCATGGTTGTTGCGCGATTCACGAGATTCCCGAAGTCGTTGGCGAGCTCGGAGTTATAGCGACGGATGATTGAGTCCCAGCTCACCTCACCATCGCCATCAAACGGAACCTCGCGCAGCGCAACGAAGCGCGCACCATCCGCGCCGAGTGCTGCAACGGCGCTATTCGGATCAAGGAAGTTGCCACGACTCTTGCTCATCCGCTCACCGCTAGAGAGAAGCCAGCCGTGCACCCAGATGCGTTTCGGCGCCTCAAGGCCCGCACTCCAGAGCATCGCCGGCCAGAAGACGGAGTGGAATCGATTGATGTCCTTACCGATGATGTGCAGATCCGCTGGCCACCATGGCGCACCCTTCGGATCCGCTGGGAAGCCGGCGCCAGTGAGATAGTTGATGAGCGCGTCGTACCAGACATAGATCGTTCCAGCGGTTGGATCGCCACTGCCGTCCGCGTTCAGCGCGCTGCTCCCGTCCTCGCGAATCGGGAAGGGAATTCCCCAGGTTGCACCCTCACGACTGATCGAGAAGTCTTCGAGACCCTGTCGAATAAATCCGAGCATCTCGTTACGGCGGTACTCAGGCTGCACCGGCGACGGATCTTGCGTCAGCCAGGCCTCAAGTCGCTCCTGGTAGGCGCTCAGTCGGAAGAACCAGTTCCGCTCCTTGAGCCACTGCAGCGGAACACCTGGATGATTCGGGCAGACGCTCTCGCCCCCCTCTTTGACGACATCACCTTCGGCGCGGAATCCTTCGTTGGGGCAGTACCAGCCCTCATATGTGCCGAGATAGATGTCGCCAGCGGCGAATGAGCGGCGCACCATCTCTTGGGCGGCGAGCGTGTGATCGGCATCAGTGGTGCGAATGAAGCGATCTGGGGTGATGAGGAGAAGCGCCTCGCTCTCCTGAAAGAGGGCGACGTTCTTGTCGACGAACGCTTTCGGGCTCAGCCCCTCCTCTACTGCACGCGCGGCGATGTTGACCGAATACTCATCGGTGCCGGTCAGGAAGCGCACCTCGTCGCCCCCCATGCGACGCCAACGCGCGATCACATCCGCCCCGATCACCTCATAGAGCGTGTGCAGGCCGGGCTTGTTATTGGCGTAGGCGATGGCCGTTGTCAGGTAGTACCGCATCGCGTTGGAGTGTCGCACACGATACGCCCACCGTACGCGGCGAGGGGCACCCTCGCCTGACACGGTGCGGCTGAAGCCCAGGGAGGGACCTTGGGGGTAGCGCCGGGAGAGGAGCTCACATGAACAAGGTGATGCTGGCGGGTCGGATGACCAAGCCGGTCGAGATTAAGTCACTCCCGTCTGGAAGCAAGGTTGCGGTGGGGAGTCTGGCCAGCCACGACTTCCGAGGCGGAGAGGAGCGCACCGAGTTTCACCGCCTCGTCTTCTGGGAGAAGCTCGCTGAGATTGCGGCGGCCCACCTACAGGCGGGCTCGCTGGTCTCCATCGACGGCCGACTGAAGACGCACGAGTGGGAGAGCGAAGGATCGCGGCGCTGGATGACGGAGGTCATTGTCAACAGACTCGAGTTCCTCGGTCCGAAGCCGCAGAGCGCGGATCCGGTAGCAGATGGTGCGGAGCCAACTGATCTCGGAGAGGCAGAGTACGGCGAAGAGATCGCGCCAGCGCGCTCCTAGTCGTCGGTGCGACCGAGCGGTTCGCCACCCTCGGTCGCGTCCTCATGCGCAGCCGCCCAGAGGCGGCGCCGCTCAAGCCCCCACTCTGCTGCAATGCTCCGTATCGCATCGCTTCGTGATGCACCAGCGGCAACCCGCTCCTCAACCGCAGCAAGTGCAGCGGGGTATGCGCCGCTTGCATCTGCAGACGCAGCGACCTCACTCGTCTCGCCAAGCACAATGACAAACTCGCCGCGACCATCAACTTCGCCACGCTCAACGGCCAACGCAACCTCTTCTAGGCTTCCGCGTCGCACCTCTTCATGCAACTTGGTCAACTCGCGGCAGAGCGCAACACTTCGAGTGCCACCACATGCGCTGGCAAGATCACGGAGCGTCTCAAGGACGCGGCCACCCGCTTCATAGATCACGGTTGCTCGTTCATCGGCAGCAATCGCGCCGATCACACGACGACGATCAGTCCCGCCGCGCGGAAGGAAGCCCTCAAAGCTCCATCGCGCACCGGCAACGCCAGAGGCGACAAGGGCGGCGAGAACCGCAGATGCGCCAGGGATAGGAATGACCTGAATGCCAGCGGCGATCGCTGCGCGAACAAGGTGTTGACCAGGATCGCTAATGAGCGGAGTACCGGCATCACTAATCAGCGCCAGCGCATCTCCTCGCTGCAAACGCTCAATGAGCGGCAGGGTCCGGTCCACTTCGTCAAATCCTGGCAGCGAGATCAGCTCGCTGGTGACGTCGATTGATGAAAGGAGCACGCGCGCAACACGCGAGTCTTCCGCGATGATGGCGCGCACCTCTCGCAAGACCGCGATGGCGCGAGGAGAGAGGTCGGCGAGATTTCCGATCGGTGTTGCAACGATGTGCAGCGCTCCAGGCGTTGCGCCACCCCCACGCGCATCACTCATCTCAATCTCGGCTGGGTCGCGCGTGGCGGCGCTACGCGGAGATCTTTGGGAAGGGCGGCATCTCACGCTTAAACTGCGAGCGCGCCATCATCCCCTGCACCTTCGCCACAAGCTCAGCATCAAAACCGTCAGCAACTACCGCAGAGGCAGCCTTCTTCTGATCGACGAGGCGGAAGAGGATGCGGTCGAGCGTTGGGTAATCAAATCCCCCCTCCCCTTCGTCGGTCTGACCTGGCCAGAGGTCGGCGCTCGGCGCCTTGGTGAGGATCGCTGCTGGAACGCCAAGGTGCGCGGCGAGCGCCCGAACCTGACTCTTGTAGAGGTCGCCAATCGGATTGATGGCGCATGCAGCATCGCCATGGATTGTGGTGTAACCAATCATCGCCTCTGTCTTATTCCCCGTCCCCATCACCAGGCCGTCGTAGCGTGCGGATTGGTCGTACAGGGTGATCATGCGAAGTCGGGCGGCAATGTTGCCGCGACGAATCGGGCTGAGCTCAGCGCCAGATGGCAGAGCGGCCTCTACGGCGTCGAGCGCCGAGCTGATCTCGATCTCCTCAACGCTACAGCCGAGGGCTGCGGCGACTGCGAGCGCGTCGGCACGAGATGTTGGCGCAGAGGTTCGGTACGGCAGGATATAGGTGCGAAGTCGGTCCGCGCCGAGCGCATCCGCTGTCAGAAATCCTACAAGTGCTGAGTCAATCCCTCCTGAAAGTCCAAGGATCGCGTACTTCGCGCCGATCGTCTTGAACTGCTCCTGGATGAAGGTGCGGCAGACGCCTCGAACTACCTCTAAGTCAATGCCTAGCTCGCTTGGGATCTGTACCCCGCCAACACCGCTCATTTGGGCCCCCTATGCGCTGTGCTCAGTTGCTCCAGGCCTCAATCGACCATGCATAGAGAGGACTACTCACGTCGCTCTCCTCTGTCGGCCAACTGATGTTGCCGGAGAGTAAAGTATAGCCAGCGTCAGCCCAGAGGAGAAGGTACGGCCGTTCACTCCGTCGCAGCGTTTGAAATTCTGCATAAAGAGGAGCGCGCACACTTTCGCTTGCCGAGCCCAGCCCTTGGCGCAAGAGACTGTCCGCGCTTCCGCTCTGCCAGCAGGCAAAGTTCTTCCCCGCTGGCGACTCCTCGGTTGGGCAGGCTGCAGAGCTGAAGAGGTCACTGTCGTCAGGGTCAAGGCTCCACTGCCAGCTCCCAATGTACGCATCAAAATCATTCGGGTAGCGCAGCCTTGGAAGAATCTCACTCGTGTAGGACTCTGCGGAGACCGTCAGGGAGAAACCACACTCTGCCGCCTGGTCCGCAATCAACTGTGCGGCACTGGTCCGTGCACTCTGCCCATCGCGGACAAGGATCGTTGCCTCAAGCCGACTCCCGAGTCTGGCAAAGACTCCGTCGCTCTCTTCGCTCCACCCGTCCGCAAGGAGGGAGGCGCGAGCCCCGGCAGTATTGCGAACCGCCTCGGGAGGTGCTGGCGATTGCACCGCCCACGAGTTCGGCGCAACGGTGCTGCTGATTGGAATCCCACTATCTCCCGCCGCCTCGCTGATAATCGCGGGAAGGTTGACACAGGTACTCAACGCAGTACGCACGATCGCATCGGCGAATGGTCGTCCCGGTCGCATGTTGAATGCAAGGAAAGTATACCCACGGGATGAAGGGGCCTTCAGCATCTTCGCGTCACTGCGCACCTGCAGGCCTGCAACGCTCGCCGGACTTAGATTCGGGATCCAGTCAACTTGCGAGGACTGAAAGGCGCTGATCGCAGCAGCCTGGGTCGCATACCTCGTAACCACAACGCGCTTCATTGCCGGCGCTCCCAGGGCAAATCTACTGAAGCTCTCAAGAGAGAGGCGCTCCCCGGGGGTTCGCTCCGTGAACTTATACGGACCGGCGCCAATCGGGATCAGTTGCGCATCGAGCAGCGGATAGGCCACCTCAAGCTGACTCTCAACGGGTGCAAGGAGGTACGACTCTAGTCGCGTCAGACGACCAAATAGATCCTTCGCATACGCCTCCTCATTGCGTGACCCACCACCCTGAGCGCCTCCGTTAAGCGCAGGGAAGATACGCGGATCTGGAAGTGAAAGGCCAGCTTGGCTCAACGTGCGCTCAAGTTGCGGAATCAGCGGCGCATATTCACAGGCGGTCGCCCCAACGGCCCCGCAGGAGGTTGCGTCAAGCTCGGCCACCAGGTTCTCGCGCGCCAACGTGATGAGGCTACGATCGGCCTCTTTGACGCTGTCGCGGAAGCGATCAAGCGATCGCTCCAGAGCTGCCTTCGACAGAATTGGAATGGTCAGGCCACGTGTACCCCACGGCGCCCAACTACCAATAAGACGGAACGTCACACGCTGTCCACCATCCGCCTCAACCGACTCGAGTCGCGTCCGAACGAGATCACAGATGTCGGTAGCAAGGGGGCACTGCCCGCTCTTTGCTAGTTCATAAGTAAAGGCAACATCATCGGAGTTGAGAAGTGAGCCGTCGTGGAAGGTGAGCCCAGTCTTCAGCTTGACGCTCCAGGTGGTACCGCCCGGAGAGATTTCTGGCGCACCATCCGCCAAGACGGGCTGTGGGCGGAACGCAGCATCGGGACGATAGAGGCCAACCTGAATGAGACCTCCAACGAGGGCAGACGACTCATCAAGATACGCCGCGCTGAGATTAAGCGGCTCATCAGTGACTGCAACGCGAAGGGTTCCTGCGCTCAGCACTGAACAACCCGCGCTTGACGCGACAAGCAGAAGCGTTGCAGTAAAACGGAGGAGCAGCGCGCGGCTCATGCGGTTAACTGGTCGTATCCGGCGGCATCAAGGAGTGCTGCGAGCTCCTCTGTGTTGCTGAGCGCGACCTCAAGAAGCCAGCCCTCACCATATGGATCTGCATTGACCGTCTCTGGAGCGCTCGACAGCTTCTCGTTACGCGCCAGAACGCTGCCAGAGATCGGGCTGAAGAGGTCGCTCACCGCCTTCACCGATTCGATGGCACCGAACACCGCAAACTGCTTCAAGTCTGAGCCAACCGCTGGAAGATCAACGAAGACAACATCGCCGAGCTCACCCGCCGCATGCGACGTGATCCCGATGACGGCGCGGTCACCGCTCACTCGGACCCATTCATGCTCCTTTGAGTAGCGAAGGTCTGCTGGTGACGACATCTTCAACCCCCTTGCTGGTGCGCAGCGTGCGCTCGTCCCTCTGTTGATCGCTTCAAGATAAATGGTACGCCAGTCACCTCGGCAGCCACGCCCTCCCCACGAATGAGCACCTCAAGCGGCTCACCGGGCGTAAAGGGAGCTGCCCCCGCATCAAGATCGGCGAGCGCGATTGGATAGCCAAGGCTCGGCGAGTGTGTCCCTGAGGTGACTCGTCCGAGCGTGACGTCGCCCGGCCGACGTACCTCGTACCCGTGCCGTGCGATCCCTCGGCCGGTCACACGGATCCCGACAAGGGTGCGCCCAAAACGTTCGCCACGCGCTGCACGTGCGGTCAGCGCCTCTCCGCCAACAAACCTGCGTGGCGTATCAAGCTTCACAACCCTGCCCAGACCAACATCAAACGGTGTCAGATCCTCGCGCAACTCGTTCCCGTAGAGCGGCATCCCCGCCTCAAGCCGAAGGGTATCGCGCGCGCCAAGTCCGATCGCCTGAAACGGGGTTCCGTTTGAGATCGTTGAACCCGCAGCCAGCAGTGCGCGCCAGAGTGCAACGGCGTCGGCGTTCTCAACGTAGATCTCATACCCAACCTCGCCGGTGTATCCCGTGCGTGCAATGAGGGCGGTGATCGCTGCCCCCGAAACTTCAAGATGCATCGTGGCGACCGAGTAGTTCCGTAGGGCGTGGAACGCCACACGCTC
>CAJARA010000048.1 GCA_903944295.1 uncultured Chloroflexota bacterium | reverse complement strand
GTCGCTTCGCACTGCTTGGCCTCTCTCCGATCGCAAACTTTGTTGATCTGCGCCGCTTCGGTGCCGTCACGGTGCGCACGGTCACAACACAACCCCGAGAAGGCCACTTCACACTGCAGGAGAGCTGGAAGTTGCGCGAGATCCCACAGCTGATCCGCCTCTATCGTGGCGCACTGCAAGAGGCGGATGCGGGATGGCTCAACGCCTTCGGCTGGTCAAACATCGGGGTTGATCGCTACTTTGACGAATACTTCTCGCGCACCAGTGAACAGAATCGGATCCTCTCGCTCGGCGGATTCAGCGCCGACGAGTTTGGCTCGCTCGTTGAGACGGTCAACCAACGTGCAAAGCCAGGTGAGCTTGCCGCCGTAGAGTTCAACGTCTCATGCCACAACGTCAACTTTGATTTCAATCCGATCATTGAAGAGGTACTGAAGCGCGCCGTGCCGCTCTCGCGCTTCCCGGTGATCCTGAAGCTCTCTCCAGACTTTGATTACCTCGCACACGCCAGACTCGCTGAAGCGAATGGGGTCGCAGCGATCAGCGCGATCAACACCATCAAGGGGCTGCGGCTGAACCCGAGCAGCGGCGCGCCACTGCTAAAGAACCGCTACGGCGGCCTCTCCGGTCGTGCGATCAAGCCGATCGGCCTCCGCGTGGTGAGTGAGCTGCGTGAGGCAGGGGTGAAGCTGCCAATCATTGCGGGCGGTGGAGTACGCACCTTTGACGACGTCCGAGAGTACGGCTGGGCTGGTGCGGACGCCGCATCACTCGGCTCGGAGGCCTGGTTGAAGCCGCTATGGTCAATGCCGCTGGCACCGCTCCATGCGTTGCATATTCGGCGCCTGATCGGACAAGTAGAAGGGTGGAGTCCACGATGAGAATTGAAGCGACCGACCTCACGCCGCTCGAGCAGCGCCTTGTTGATGAGGCGGTCAAGATTCGTCCGCGCGCCTACGCCGTCTACTCCAACTACCTGGTTGGCGCGGCGGTCGCCGACGCAGATGGTGGCATCCACGTTGGGGCGAACATGGAGGGGGCCGACTACACCTTGACGGTGCACGCGGAGCAGCACGCGATGAACGCGATGCGTCTTGCGACAAATGCGAAAGCGGTTGCGCTGGCGTTCGCCGTCCAATCTCCATCCGAATCACCTTCGCCGTGCGGCGTCTGTCGTCAACGGATCCGCGAGTTCGCAGGGTCGCTGCAGATGCCGATCGTTGCGGTCAGCCTCGATAAGGATCTGAAGATTGAACGACTGAACCGCTACCCGTTTGACTTCCTCTTGCCGAACTCGTTTGGTCCGGAGAACCTTGGTAAGTAGCTCGCGTCTCTCGCGCTTCGGCGTGCTGACGATCTACGGCGGTTTCGGCGTCGTCGGCGCAGTCTTCTATCCGTTCTACGCGGTCGCGATGATCGACCGCGGCCTCAGCGCAGGCGAGCTCGGACTGTTGACTGCAGCGACGGCACTCGTCTCGAGCGCTGTCGGACCGGCCTGGGGACACCTTGCCGACCGAGTCGTCGGCCGGCGTGCAGGGCTCGCGATCGGCGAGATCTCGAGCGCGATCGGCATCCTCCTCTTCGCCTTCGGCGATCTCAACGCCGCAATCGCTGGGTCACTCCTCATGGCGATCGCTGGCGCCGCCTCTAACAGTTCTGCCGATGCGCTTGCGCTCGGGATCGCCCGTGATGGCGGACCACGCTTTGCGGTGACACGCGCGGTGACGAGCTTCACCTATGCGATCACCGCAATCGCTGCAGGCGTGGCGATCCGCGACGGTGGCGGGTCGTCAATTGTCCCGTTCCTGGCCGTTGGGCTCTGCTGCACGATTCTGCCGATTCCGTTTCTGAAAGATCGAAGCGTCATAGCGGCGCATCGCAGCGCGCCGTCGCGCACCGCGTCAGCACGCCGCACCAGACGCTCAGCGCGTGACCGATTCGGTAGCGTGAGCGAACTGCTGCGCATCACCCCAGCGATGGTCCCCTTCGTTGCGATCATCTTCCTCGAGGCGCTCTGCGCCGCCTCGTTCTATCGCCTCGGGCCAGTGAGAATTAACGAAGTTGGTGGCGACGCGGCGATGCTCGGACTCGGCGCAACCCTCGCCGCCTTCATCGAAGTTCCCTTCATGATCGCCTCGGCGCGCATGCTCAAGGGGATTGGGCTACGACGTGGCTTCGCTGCCGCAACCGCAATCATGGGAGTGATCACCGCTTCGGTCGCACTGTTTGACAGCGCGCTTTCGCTCACGCTCCTACGACTCGCCGAGGGGGCAGTCTTTGCGATCGCGTTGATGTGCGCCGTCGAAGTAGTTGATCGCCTAGTGCCACGCCGCCTTCACGCAACAGGGCAGTCGCTCTATCACTCTGCTGGGACGCTTGGCGCCGCGCTCGGCGGCATCGTCGCAGGCGTCCTCTACGACACCGCAGGCTCCGCCGTAGTGTTCGTTGCAAGTGGAGCGGGACTGTTGATCACCGCACTCTTTGCACTCCGCACCATTCCGCGGGGACGTGTGCTGCTCGAGTCTGACGCCACCCACGGTGCCAGATAGCAAAACGCCCCGCCGCAGCGTCTGCTGCAACGGAGCGCTATGGGATCGGCTTCGTTAGCTTTGAAGGTCTTTGTAGACCGCGATGAGCTAGGCGCGACCAGATGAGCGGGGGCTACT
>CAJARA010000047.1 GCA_903944295.1 uncultured Chloroflexota bacterium | reverse complement strand
TAATGATTGCGTCGCCAAACTTGCCGATCGCCTGCGGCGTTGCCGCGATCATTGCTGGCGAACCTGTGGCGTGAATCTCTGCGATGCGCTGCGCAATCAGCGCCTCCTTTACCGGCTCCGCGTAGAGCCTGGCGAAGAGCTCCTGCACATCACCTTTCGCTGCCGCCCTGATTGCGGCGAAGTGTGGCGTTGGATCGTCGTAGCGGAACCAGAGGCCCTCAAGGTTGATGCAGGCCAAGCTGCCGAGCTTGTGCAGTACGCCTGCAGTTGTAGGTGAGACGACCGCATCCATCGCCGACGCCATGATCGGCACGGCGAGTGGGATGCCGCAGAAGTTTTGCGAGAGGTCAACATCCGATGGATCTGCGGTGTCGGTGCCTGGGGCGAGCGAGATGTCATCAAACCCGTAGGCGGGTCGGAGGTTGTCGACCTTGGAGGTGAGTTGGGGCACCATTGAGGAAGTGTAGCGGCGAGCCGCGTTAGCGCTTGGCGGCGAGTGCCCCTTGAACGATCTGGGCGATCTCTGCGGCGAGTGCCCCCTGCTCCGCACTCGCGTCCAGGACGCGCCAGCGAGCCGGCTCAGCGGCGGCGAGGCTGCGGAAGCCCTTCGCCACGCGCTCATGGAAGGCGGCATCAAAGCCCTCTTCAAAGCGTGTGCGGTTACTCCCCGACTTTCGGGCGAGGCCGTGCTCTGCGGGGAGATCGAGGAGGAGCGTCAGATCTGGTGTGCGTCCGGCGGTGGCAAACCGAATCATGCCGCGCAACTCCTCTACTGGGAGGCCACTCCCGTATCCCTGATAGGCGAGTGTTGAATCGGCGAATCGGTCGGCGATCACCACGGCACCGCGTGCCAGCGCCGGCTCAATCACATCCGCAACGAGTTGCGCGCGCGAGGCGTTGAAGAGGAGTGCATCGGCGCGTGGGTCTACTGGAACTTCGCCCCCCTCCCCAAGGAGGATGGCGCGGATCTTCTCGCCGGCTGGCGTACCGCCTGGCTCGCGCACGGTGACCACCTCACGCCCAGCGCTGCGCAGCTGTTCGGCGAGCAGTGCAATCTGTGTCGATTTGCCCGAGCCGTCTGGCCCCTCAAAGCTGATGAACATGCTGCTGTCTACCTGCTACTAGCGGCGGCGGCGCGGCGTGCTCGAGGCGCGCCCTGGCGGCTCGAGGCGCACACGACGGTGCGGGTCGCGGCCACGCGAACTGCTGGTGATATTCGCCTCGCCAGCGAGTTGATGTTGTAGTCGGCGGATGAAGGCACTCTGCGGTGCAAGTTCAACCGGGTGCGCAGTACGGAGCACCTCCTCCACACCGTTCGCCGCCTCACGCAGTGCCATCTCGCGCGGATCATCTGGGAGGTCGTAAAGCGCGAGTAGGGCGCGCTCCATCTGCGCCGCGGCGTTCGACTTCAGCACATGGATCGGCACGCCACGGCGCTCCGCTTCAACTAGCTGCACGCCGCGCTGCTTGAACTCGTTACGAATCGTCATCACCGCGTCCGCATCTTCTGGGCCGCGCGCCGTGCTGGCCGGAAGTCCAAGCTCGCGAATCGCAATCTCCAACTTCTTCCGCGAGATTCCGTGCGCGTAGATGCGCAGCTCAGGGAGCGCGCTCTCGCTCCGCTCTTCGTCATCTGCATCTGGTGCGTCGTCCCACGCGGCCGGAATCCTACCGCCATCTGCAGTGCGTGCAGCCGGTTCGTTATCCATCTCTGAAACCGCGTTCGCCATGCTCACGCCGTTCACCCAACCGCGCGTTGGTCGCCAGCTCCCTGAGGCTGGTGGACCGCCGAGGGCTGGCATCACGGGGGCGGCGGTTCCACCCGGAATCGTTGCCGCTGGGTGGCGCATGTCGTACAGCTCCGCACCACGGCGTGAGCGCTCGCGGTGCTTCCGCCAGCCGCCCTGCCCTTCGTCGCGACTATCGCGACTATCACGCCGGTCACGGCGATCATCTTGCGGCGTCAACCCACCGAAGCGGCGCTGTTCAATACCAGGAAGCGCACCTGGCCGAATACGCTGCTGGGTGCGATGCACGCCAGCCTCATCGCGCCAACGCTCTTCTGGTGCAACGGCGTCGCCGCGCAGCAGCGCATCAACGGTTGCCGCAACATCCTCGTGCACCAGGATGTGATCGCGGTCGATGATCTCCACCACCACGTCAAACGTTGGCGGCGCCTTCCGTTCCAGGACGCTCTTCTGCGTCCGTCGTCGTCGCGCTTCGTCGTCGCCGAGCGTCACGCTCTGAATCCCGCCGATCAGGTCGGTGAGCGTTGGGTTCAACATCAGGTTGTCCAGGCTGTTGCCGTGTGCCGTACCGATCAGCTGCACACCACGTTCTGCGATGGTTCGCGCCGCGATCGCTTCGGCCTCTGTGCCGATTTCGTCAATGACGATCACCTCAGGCATGTGATTCTCCACCGCCTCGATCATCACCAGGTGCTGTCGCTCTGGCGAGCTCACCTGCATCCTGCGCGCCTTCCCAATCGCTGGGTGTGGGATGTCACCGTCGCCAGCGATCTCGTTTGATGTATCCACCACTACGACGCGCTTGGAGAATTCAGAGGCGAGGACGCGCGCCGCTTCGCGCAACATCGTCGTCTTCCCTACGCCAGGTCGTCCCATGATCAAGATCGACTTCCCTGATTCAATATGGTCGCGCAAGATCTCAATCGTGCCGAAGACGGAACGCCCAACCCGGCAGGTGAGACCAACGACACGGTCAGAACGATTCCTGATCGCCGAGATGCGGTGCAGCGTGCGCTCAATGCCGGCGCGATTATCTCCACCAAAATCACCGATGCGTGAGATCACCCATGACAAATCCTCTTCGGTAACTTCACGCTCGAGCAGCGTCACGTCGCCAGAGGTGAGTCGCGCCTCGGGGCGTCGACCGAGGTCCATGACGATCTCAAGGAGTCCGTCGCGACCGGCGGCCAACTCTTCGCGCGTGGAGAGTTCACGAACGCTCGCAATGATTTCGCCAGGGAGGCAGTCAAGGAGGAGGTCGAGATTGTCGACGATCGCCTCTTCCTGCACGACCGTGGGCTCCAGTGCTGCGCTAGCTCCGTCGTGGGGGTTTTTGGCAAGGCTCATTGGCGCAATCCTAGCGCGGCAACCGAGTGAACGGCTCGGTAACACTCGGTCCGGGTCTGCGTGAGAGTCAGCCGATCGCGGGGAGCATCCCTGGGGCGGTGACGCGCGCTCGTGCATCACGCACGGCGAGGCGCAGATCACCAAT
>CAJARA010000046.1 GCA_903944295.1 uncultured Chloroflexota bacterium | reverse complement strand
TGCGGGAGCGGAGAGCTTCGGTTCGCCGAGCACGATCACGCGGCCAACGGCGGCGGCGAGTGTCTCGTACGCAGCGTCTACAACGGAGACTCCAGCAAGCTCTGGTCGCCCGCGCAGCTCTGCGAGCTCTGCGGGGATCAACGCCTCCAACTTGCCGGCGGGGAACCGTGAACTTGCACCCCCAGCGAGGAGGATGCCGATCGCACTCATCTCTGCCTATGCGCTGATCGGCTCAGCGGGGAGCAGCTCAACGATCGCGTTGTAATCAGGGACGTGGCTGATTGGGTCGCGGTGCACTCCATTAATGAGCGGGTTCGCCTCGGGGAAGTGCATCTGTACGCTCCCAGCGCGGATCGGCGCAACCTTGATCTGTGCCTGCACCTCGCCCGTTGCGCTGCGAACGCGTACCGCCGCACCATCGGCAAATCCGCGCGCTGCAGCATCAGCGGCAGAGATGAGGATGTCGCTACGCATTGCGCCATTGAGTGGATCTTTATCTTTCCAGACCATGGAGTTGAACTGCTTCCCGCGGCGCGTGGAGAGGTTGAGCATGCCTGTGGGAAGTGTTGCCTCAATCGGAAGGACGGTGGCGAAGTGCGCCTTCCCGTCCAATGTTGCAAACGTCTGCCCCTCACAGAGGCGCTCCCCACCCCACTGAATCGCATCGCCGCTTTCCTTCAGGGTCTCAATACCTGCGTATGAAGGAACAATGCGCGCGATCTCTTCGCGAATCGCCTGTGTGCCGCCAGGGAAGGCGACGAGGTGTGCGCGCGCTGGATCCACCACCTGCGCAAGGTGCGTGAAGACCTCCCACTCCGGTCGCGCTTCACCAATACGCGGACCTGGAATCTCTGGGCTGAAGGCGACGCGCCGTTCGGTGGTTGTCTCTGTCCCGCCGCCTGGAACTTCGTAGCGTGTGGTTGCGGGGAGCAGCAGCACCGCCTCGCCCGGATCTACGAGCATCTGGCTACTGATCACGATGTCTTGATGGACGCGGAGCGGCACCTTTGAGAGCGTGCGGGCAACCGCCTCTGGGTCTGGCATCGTCTCCAAAAAGTTGCCGCCAACACTCCAGAGCACATCAATCTCGCCACGATCTGCGGCGTCGAGCTGCTGTGGCGCAGAGCGTCCGTTCACTGCGCTGATCGGGAAGCCGTACGCGGCGGCGAGTGGCTCGGTGTAGCGCGACTCAATCGGAAGGCCCCCAGGGAGCGCCGTTGCGTAGGCGCCCATCTCTGCGCCGCCCTGCACGCCGCTATGTCCGCGGATCGGCATCAGCCCAGCGCCTGGGCGACCAATGTTGCCGCGCGCAAGCCCAAGGTTGACGATCGCGGCAACGTTCTCGCTACCGCACGCCTGCTGTGTGATCCCCATTGACCAGACCAGAACTGCCGACTTTGCGCCACCGTACATCGCGCAAAACGTCTCAAGTTCTTCGCGCTTCGCACCAGACATCGCCAAGTATTCGTCAATCGAGCGCGCGCCGAGTGCCGCACGCAGATCACTCCAGCCAGCGCTCTTCTCCTGGATAAACTGCTGATCAAGGGCGCCCATCTCCTCAAGGCGCAGCAGCGCGGCGCTGATGAAGGCGATGTCGCCCCCCTGTGCAACCTGCACCCAGGCGTCGGCCATCTTCGTCCCGAAGAGGAGCGAGTCAACGTTGCTCGGAACCCAGTAGCGATCGAGCCCTGGCTCGCGATACGGGTTCACCACGAGAATCTTTGCGCCCCGCTTCTTGGCAAGGTGCAGATACTTCATGAAGACTGGCTGCGCGTTCGCAACGTTGGAGCCGAACAAGATGATCAGATCGCTCTCAATAACATCGCGGTAGGAGACAGTGGTGGCGCCATAACCAATGCCGTACTTCAACGCACCAGTGCTTGGCGCATGGCAGATACGCGCCGCGTTATCAACGTCATTGGTTCCAAGGAAGCGCACCACCTTCTGAATAGCGTAGTACATCTCGTTCATGATGCCGCGCGCGGTGAGGAAGAAGGAGATGCGCGCAGGGCCTGCCGCCTTGATCTGCGATCCAGCAATCTGCAGTGCGCGATCCCAGCTGATGCGCTTGAAGCCAGCCTCGCCGCGCATGCGCAACATTGGATACGGCAACCTGCCGAGTGCGCGCAGCTCGGTAGATGAGAGTGCGCGGAGCGCCGCAACATCGGCGAGCCGCTCAGGATCAAGCGCGCGCGCCGTGTTCACTTGCAACAGGTTGAGGCGTGTGGTGCAGAGGTGGAGTCCGTCGATCGTCCAATCTTTGAACCCAGCGACGCCAAGGGCGCAGCCGTCGCAGACCCCCTTACTGAGGATGCGCCAGGCGTAGCGAAGATTGCCGCGGTTCTCCCAGATCGTGCGCAGCGTCTCCGTGACGTGATTC
>CAJARA010000045.1 GCA_903944295.1 uncultured Chloroflexota bacterium | reverse complement strand
GCGGTGTTCACCCAGGAGATTGGACGCGCAGCGAGGAAGATCCTCCATGCGCTCCCCTCCCCTAGCAGCACCTCAGCACGCAAGCGCAACGCCACACCTGCGAGTCCAACGGCATAGAGAAGGTCTTCAATGGGTGCTGCACCAAGCAAGATGCCACTACGTGGCTCCCCTGGATACGTCAACACTCCTAGGTAGCAGAGCACGTTATCGAAGATCAGTGTCAACACGATGAAGACGAACGCAGCGACACGCGTACCGCGATCGCGCCGTAGCAGTTGCGCAGCAAGCGCGACCCCCGCTCCGGCAAGCGCGCCAGCCGCAACGCTGTACTCAGCGCCACTCAAGAGCGCCAGCAGCAACCCGCCACTCAGTGCGCCAATACAGGCATCGAACACGCCGCGAGGGAGACCGAGCGTTACGCCGCTGGAAACTCTCCCCCTCCCAACAGCATCAGCAACAACAACGAGTAGTGCTGTGATGCCGAAGAGGAGGAGCGGCTCTTCAATAGGAAACCCGCGACCGAGAGGGCCAGCGCCCGGGAAGGAGAGCGCCGTTGCGCTAGAAGGAGTCGCAAACCACCCTCGGGCCAGTCCCACCGTATCTACGAGCAGGAATCCAATCGTCGTTGCGATCACAACCGGAAGTAGCACGTCGCGTCGCGTCTGCCGGCTCCAGCGCAGCGCAAGGCCACGGATGCCAACGATTGAACCGATGATTGAAAGCAGATAGAGCGCGCTCATCTACCGCCTCCGTCGTCGTGCGGCGCGGAAGCCAACCGCTGCGGTAGCAACCAGCACAGCACAGAATCCAATCGCCGCCGCCACCCAGAAGGTTTCGGGGTAGAGCTGCACCAGACGATCCGTTGCGGGATTAAATGTCCAGGTCCCTGCTGGGAAGAGCAGCTGATGTGCTGCGGTGAACGTTGCATCAAAGGCGAAGAGGAAGGCGCATCCAACGAGCGCAGCTCCCGCACCAAGCAGCACCGCTCCGTCGCGAACCCCCTGCAGCACCCATCGCCTTCGTCGCATGGCGAGCAGAGAGAGGAGAGCAAGCGCACCTGCGCCGAACAGAACGAGCGCACGAAAGAGCACGCCAACATCTACAAGGTGCGAGCGTTCAGCAGCGCTCAAGAAGACCTCGTTGCCCAGCTGTGCGTCAAACGCGCCGCCAAAGAGGAGATCGCGTACCAGCGCATCAGAGAGCGCATACGCAGTCGGTGGCTCAACGCTGAGAAGGGTGGGTGCGCTCGCAAGGCCGAGCAGCGCATGGACGACGGGCGGAAGAAGAAAGAGGAGTAGCGTGAGGGCGAGCAGCGCAACTAGTACCGCAGCGGCCAGCAGCGCTCGCCGCACTGCGCGGCGTAACGCGTTCACGCGTCGACGAGGACGCGACCCTGCTCCCACCATGACCTCACCGAGAGAGGATCTGGCGCAACTCGTCCGAGCAGGATGGCCGCTCGTGTTACCGCAGCCTGAAAGTCCTCCCACTCGCTCTCCGCGAGAACCTGAATCCCTGAGTACCCCGCCGCCGCAAGCAGCTGGTGTTCCGTTGGGCCGAAGAAGGCGAGATTTAGGAGGAGCGCTTCATCACGCCACTCGCCAACATCGGCAAGCGAGGCGTCAGTCTGGTCGGCGAGGGTCTGGCGGCGTGTTGGCGTCTCGCTCCGTTCAAGGAGGAGGCCCGTGGTGAAGATCCCCTGCGCCTCAAGGCGCGCGAGGTGGACCGGCTCAATGCGGGTGAGCTGAACGATCGCTGGCATCAGTACCTCCTCGCCGCATCGTAGCGCCTCCCCCCTCTCCAACGTGCCGAAGTGGTCTTGATTGTTACATTTTCCACTCTGCGCAACGCTCGGTGCGCCTGGCGAATGTTTTGACCTTTTCCGCCATAATCGCCCCAGCGGTGCGTTGTGCCGCCAAAAGGTTAGGGAGGGTCAATGAGTCCAGAATTGGGATATCAGTTGGTCTATAACTTTATGTCCCTCGCCATCGCGGCGATGGGTGCGAGCTTCTTCTTCTTCGTCTCCGCAAGGGGATCGCTGAAGGAAGGGAACCGGATGGCAGTCACGCTGTCAGCCACTGTTGTGCTGATCGCGTTCTACCACTACGTCCGCATCTTCGACTCGTGGGTCGCCACGGCGGGTGCAGGAAACCCAGGCGCGTTCAACGAGGGCTACCGCTACGTTGACTGGCTCCTCACGGTGCCACTCCTCGTCGCAGAGCTAATCCTCGTCCTTCGCTTGGACAAGAAGGTTGAGAGCAAGCTGATCCAGCGAAACGTGCTCTACGCCTTCCTCATGATCGCAACCGGATACATCGGCGAGCTGGATGTCCAGACCTCAGTGGTTCTTGACTCCTCGCGCACGATCTGGGGCGCAATCAGCACGATCTTCTTCGTCCTGATCTTGCGCGACCTCTTCGGTGGCATCGAGGCCTCCTTCAAGAAGCAGAGCAAGGAGATCCAGGGGATCTTCAAGGTACTCCGCGTTGTGCTTATCGCCACGTGGGGTGTCTATCCAATCGCCTATCTCCTTCCAACGATTTCGACCAGCCTCGGCCTGACGGCTGGGGACGGGCTCGTGCTGAAGCAGATTGGTTACACGATTGCGGACATCCTGGCGAAGCCAGGCTACGGTCTCCTCATCTGGAAGATCGCAACCCTGAAGAACTCAGGCCGCTAAATCGATCGAACACGCGACTCGTGTCGCGTAGAAAAGGCCCGGGGGAAACCCCGGGCCTTTTCATATCTTGTGATCTGGTCGGAGCGACAGGATTTGAACCTGCGACCTCTTGCCCCCCAGGCAAGCGCGCTACCAAGCTGCGCTACGCTCCGTTTAACTACGCTCCGTTTGATTTGTGAGCCGAGATTCTAGCAGCGCTCACCGTGAGTGGTTAGTGCCACTCCCCTGTTGGAGCGCGGCCCAACAGCCCTTGGGCGAGACGCTCAATTGAAACGCCATGTTCAAGTGCGGCAACCACCGCGGCGGTGATGGGGATCTCCACGCCGAGCTTTGCGGCGAGCTGTAGTGCGCCATGCGCGGTAGGGATCCCTTCAACGGTTGCACCGATCTTCTCCACGGCGGCAGCGACGGGCATTCCAGCGGCGAGCAGCTCACCAAGGCGTGCGTTGCGCGAACCGGTGTTTGATGCGGTGAGCGCAAGGTCACCAACGCCAGCAAGCCCGAAGGCGGTTTCGCTCCGTCCACCGCACGCCTCAGCGAGGCGCGCCATCTCCGCAACGCCACGCGCTAAGAGGGCGGCGGCGGCGTTCTCGCCGTAGCCGAGTGAGCGGATACCGCTCACGGCGATTGCGAGCACATTCTTCAGTGATCCTGAGATCTCAACGCCGATCGGGTCATCGCTCAAGTAGAGGCGGAAGGTTGGGCGAGCCAAGAGTTGCAGCACTGCGTCGCGGCCTTCACCACGTGCGGCGAGTACCGCTGCGGCTGGCTTCCCTGCGGCGATCTCGCCTGCAAGGTTCGGCCCAGAGAGGATGAGGATGGATGCTGGATTAGCTCCTGCGGCAGCCGCAGACTCCGAAGTGCGCTCCCCTTCACGGCTGAGCCCCTTGGAGGCGATCACGATCTTCGCGGCACCAGCACCTGCGCGCGGCAGGGCGCGTGGAATTGCATCGGATGGCACGGCGATCACCAGGAGATCTCCTGCGCCGAGTGGAGCGAGCTCTTCTTCAGTGGAGCGCACGCGAACCGATGGGGAGAGCGTGACGCCAGCGAGACGGCGGGAATTCTGATGACTTGTGGAGATCGCCGCCGCCTCAGTGGCGGTGTGTGCGATCAGCTCAATCTCGGCGGTGGGTGTGCCTTCTTGCGGATGGCTCCAGAGTGCGGCGAGTGCGGTTCCCCAGGCTCCAGCGCCAAGGATGCGAATCATCGAGAGCCGCCTCCGGTGCGCCCGCCACCCTTGCCACGCTCACGACCCTCTTCGGCGGAGCGCTCACGCACCACGATCCGAATCGGCGTGCCGTTGAGCGGGTAGCGCTCACGAATCTGATTCTCAAGGAAGCGCTGCCAACTGAAGTGCACCTGCGCCGCGTTGCGGGCGAAGAGGACGAAGGTGGGAGGCGGCGTGGCCGCCTGCGCCGCGTAAAGGATCTTCGGTCGCTTACTCCCACTATGCACCGGCCCCTGCCGCGCGACCGCCTCGGCGACAAGGCGATTCAACGCGCCTGTTGGGATGCGAAGCTGCCGCGCGTCAGCCGCCGCAATCGCCGCATCAAGCACCTTCGTGGCGCGAAGTCCGGTCAGCGCAGAGATGGAGACGATCGTCGCAAAGTCAAGGAAGGGCGCCTGGCGGCGAATCAGGCCCATCGCCGTGTCAAAGGTGAAACCATCCTTATCAACCAGGTCCCACTTATTCATCACGATCACGAGCCCCTTCCCAGCGTCGATCACCGAACCCGCAACATGAAGGTCCTGCGCCTGAAGTCCGGTTGATGCGTCAATGATCAGCAGCGCAACATCGGCTCGGTCAAGGGCCGCGACCGAACGAACGGTGGCGTATTTTTCTGCAACAGGCCCTGAGGCGATCTTGCCACGGCGCTTGATCCCTGCGGTGTCAACCAGCGTGATGTGACGACCAGCATGTTCAATCTGGTCGTCAATCGCGTCACGCGTCGTTCCTGGCACATTGCTCACCACCGTCCGCTCCTCACCGAGGAGCTGGTTCAGCAGGCTCGACTTACCAACGTTTGGGCGACCAACAATCGCAACCGTTACCTCACCTTCACGTGTCTGCACGCCGCTCTCCGCGGGGAGGCCGCGCAGGCTCTCAATGAGTACGTCGAGCAGGTCGCCCGAGCCGATCCCGTGCTGCGCGCTGACTGGATAGATTGCATCAAAGCCGAGCGAAGCAAACTCGTGCGAGGCACGCTCGCGATCAATGTTGTCTGCCTTGTTCGCGGCGAGGAGGATCGGCTTCCCGCTCTTGCGCAGCAGTAGCGCCACCTCGGCGTCGCCTGGGTTTGGGCCGGTTGCAGCATCTACAACCAGGATGATGAGATCGGCGTTCGTTACTGCCATCCGCGCCTGATCCTGTACCGCAACGTCAATCACGTCGCCTTGCGACGGCTGCATCCCACCAGTATCAACAAGGCGGAAGCGGAAGCCGTTCCAGTCGGCAATCGCGATCAGCCGGTCGCGCGTTGTGCCGGCACGATCCTCAACCACCGCGCGGCGCTCGCCAACAAAACGATTGAAGAGTGTGCTCTTCCCAACGTTCGGTCGACCAACCAGTGCAACGAGCGGCAGTCGCTCCTGCGTGATCTCTTCCACCGCGCTCCCTGCGCGCTCAGAGCGCCGGGTCACGTGGCGTCCGAAGTGCTAAGCGATGTGGTGCGGTACTGGGGCGTTGCGGCGGCGGCGAGCGCTTCATGCGCAATCTCTGCCGCCTTCGCCTTAATGCCCTCCGTGCCAGCGAGATGAGCAATGGTCCGTGCGACCACTTCAAGGTCTTCAATTGGGGTACTCGTGCCACCAGTTACCCCCACACGCTTCACGCCAGAAAACATTGTCGCATCGGTGAGATCCTTGGCGGATTCAATCTGGAGTGCACGCGTCCCATTAATCTCGCAGAGTCGCGTCAGCTCTTTCGTGTTGGCACTCTTGCTTCCACCAACAACGACCATCAGGTCAACCGCTCGCGCCGCCTCCAGCGTGTCCTCTTGACGACGGATCGTCACAGGGCAGACTGTGTTGACTACCTTGAGTTCGTGGCAGCGTGAGACCATGAAGGCGGCGAGGCGCTCAAACTTCCATGGCGGTTGCGTTGACTGCGTGATCAGCGCCATCCGCTTTCGGCGCGGGATCTTGACCCAGTCCTCCTCTTCGTCCACCAGAATCGCGTCCGGCGCGAATCCAAGGAGCCCAACAACCTCCGGATGGTGCGGCGTTCCAAGGAGGACGATGTCGTACCCCTCATCCACCAGCTTCGCCAGTTCACGATGCTCCTGCATCACCCAGGTGCAGGTCCCATCGATCACCTCAAGGCCGCGACTCGCTGCACGCTCCAGCA
Organism: uncultured Chloroflexota bacterium; assembly: GCA_903944295.1. GTDB lineage: Bacteria > Chloroflexota > Limnocylindria > Limnocylindrales > Limnocylindraceae > Limnocylindrus. Next base: position 4,273 of record CAJARA010000045.1, on the reverse strand, counting down.
CTTCAGGGGTGACGCCATGCGCGCGGATCACCACCGCCGCACCCTCCTGCACCTGATCGAGGCTCTCAACGTTCTCAATGCCGCGCTGATGCAGGTCAGCAATCAGCCCCTCGTTGTGCACCACGTGGCCGAGCGTATGGGTCGCCTTCCCCTCCGCACTCGCAAGCTTCGCCTTGTCAATCGCCTCGCGGACGCCATAGCAGACGCCAGTGCGGCGGGCGATACTGATGCTCTCAACGCTTCCCATGCGGCGATTATCCCCTAGTCGGCTCCTCAGAGTCCCAGCCACGTATCAGACGGCGCGCAGGAGGCTCCCTGAGCCCCCGGCAGGGACGAAACCCTGCGGCTAGTGGCGGCGGTAGTCAGCTGGGAGGAGGGCTGCAACTGCGTCGTGGATCGCTCCGCTCACCGTGGCGAGCTGCGGGCGCTCCCCCACTGGGTGCGTGAAGTGGAGTGGTGCGCCGATCGTCAGACGCACGCGATCGACGCGGCGTGGGATCAGTGCGCCTGGTGCCCACATCCGCTCCGTGCCGCTCACCGCAACGGGGAGGACCGGTACGCCGCTGCGCAGCGCCAACAGTGCAACGCCATCACGGAATTCACCGATACGCCCGTCACGCGAGCGTGTCCCCTCTGGATAGATGCCGAGCACCTGGCCGCTACGCAGCACACCCTCCGCTAGGCGGAAGGCTTCAAGATCGGCGCTCCCCCTGCGCACTCCGAAGACACCATTGATGCGCAGAAAGCTCCCGAGGAGTGGCCAACGCAGCGCCTCCGCCTTCCCCATCCAGTTGATGGCGCGTCCCGTTGCCGGCGTGAGCCAACAGGCGAGAAAGACAGGATCAACCCAAGAGATGTGGTTGCCGGCAAGGATGACGCCGCCTTCGCGCGGAAGGTGCTCCATCCCTTCCACGATCACCTCACGTGCAAGGCGCCGAATGACCCATGCGCCGAATGCGTCGGAGAGGCGCATGCCGAGTGGTGGACGCTCCAACCCCATCTGTGCGCTAGCGACGAACCTGGCGCACGATCAGATCTACCACGTCGGTAAGTCCGAGATCGTCGGTCATGATGATCTGCGCATCATCAGCGGCACGCAGTGGCGCAACGGTTCGCGTGCGATCCTCCTGATCTCGTGCCACCAGACTCCGCAGTGCTTCGTGATGTTCGACTGAATCAGCAGCATAGCCACGCTGCAGCGCCCGGCGCAGCGCCCTCGCCTCAGCAGAGGCGTCAAGGAAGAACTTATGGCGCGCCTCTGGATAGACAACCGTCCCAATATCTCGCCCTGCTAAGACCACGCCACCACGCATCGCGATCTCGCGTTGAATCGTACGCAGTGCGGCACGTACATCGGGGAGCGCGGCAACAGCGGCAACCGCTCGCTCAACCGCATCGCTCTCAAGTTCACTCGCTGCAAAGCTTCGGTCGTCAACAATAATTGATGCGCCGCCGCTCTCTAGGTCAACGTCGGTAAGGTGCGCGAGTTGCACGGCCTGATCAATCTGCGCCGCACTCAACGCGTCAGCGCTAGTCAACGCATCAAGCTGCGCGCCAGCATCGAGCGCTGCACGTGTGACAGCTCTGTACAGCAGCCCAGTGTCAAGGAAGCCGTAGCCGAGTTCTGCGGCAACGCGTGTGCCGACACTGCTCTTCCCGCTTGAGGCGGGCCCATCAATTGCAACCTGTGTCATCGTCGCACTCGCTCAGCCCGCAGCGCGGCTGCCGACCGCAAGGAGGATGCTGCCGAGCTCCCTACGCTCGTCTCCCTCAAGCGGCCGTGATGCGCCGACCTGAATTCCTGCGAGATGGACGGGGCCAAAGGAGATGCGGATCAGGCGACGAACCGGCCGGCTAATCGCGCCGTAGAGGCGGCGAACCTCATGATGACGCCCTTCGCCAAGTGCGATGTAGCTCCACTGTGCGGGATCGGACCCGTCATCAAGCACATCTGCTGGGAGTTGGTCTTCTGGTCGAATGTCGCGCGCATCAAGCGCACGCGCCCAGCCATCTGTGAGGCGAATGCCCGCGCGAAGTCGTGTCTGCTCTGCGTGACCGAGCGGCTGGTCACACATCACCGCGTACCCGCGCTGGAGCCCAGCACGTGGATGTGCAATTGGTGAGACGAGTCGACGTTCTGGCGTAAGCAGAAGCAGCCCCTCACTCTCACGGTCGAGCCGGCCGATAGAGAGCATGCGTGTCGCACGCTCTTCGCCAAAGTGTGGCGTCAGCGCCTGCGGCAGCGTGATCTTAGCGTGTGGATCGGCGTGTGTGGTGGTCACTCCCCACGGCTTATGCCAGGCGAGAAGTTCGGCGCCGCCGAGTGGATCGCTCGTGTCGACCGCAGGTGCGCTACGAGCTTGCAGCGCCTGACCGTCAAGCTCAAGTGGTGTTGAGGGGTCAAAGCGCTCGCCGAGCTCTACCTTGCGCCCAGCGCTTGTGACGCGTTGCGCGGCGATCGCGGCGTCAGCGCCGCGGCGGGAGAGCCCAGAGCGTTCGGCAACGAGAACGTTGACGCGAATGAGGTCAGTCAGCGAGTGCTCCTTCGCCAGCTGGCGAACTTGGCCCCTCGTCGTCCGTATCTGCGGCCCCGCCACTACCTGGCGCTTCACTCACGAGCTGTAGGTGCAGGAGTGATTCAGCATCCCCTTCAAGTGCGGGGAGATCGGTCAGCGAAGAGAGCCCAAACTTCCGCAAGAACTCGAGCGTTGTTGCGTAACGGTGAGGTCGCCCTGCAGTCTCAAGGCGATCAACCTCCTCAATGAGGCCGCGCTCAAGCAAGACGCGAAGGCCGTAGTCAGCATCAACGCCGCGGATCTCCTCAATCCCCGCCTTCGTCACCGGCTGCCGATAGGCGATCACGGTGAGCGTCTCCAGTGGTGCTGCGGTCATATCGGAACCGCCAGTGCCGATCCATGCCAACACGGCGCGCGCCTGCCCTGGGCCACTCGTCAGCTGCAGCTCATCGCCGTGCGTCAGTAGGGTGATCCCACGGCTGGTGAGGCTCTTCTGTAGTTCTGTGACGAGCCGATCGAACGCGGCGCGATCCGCCTCAAGGAGTTTCGCCGCCTCCTTGCGCGTCAGAGGACGATCAACAACGAAGAGGAGTGCCTCGAGATCTGCCGCGGTTGCGGGGTGCGTTCGCTCAGGGAGGCTCACCTTCGCCTGGCGCTTCTCGTCGCTCATCGCTCCCCCTCTCGCATGGCCGCCCTCTTGTTATGCGCTCGCGCGCTCGGTAATGATGATCGGTCCCCAGAGAGTCTGCTGGCTCACCTCAACTTCATGGCGCTTTGAGAGCTCCAGGAGGGCGAGGAAGGTCACCGCAATGAACGAGCGATCCTTACGATCGCCGAGGAGTGTCTCCAAATCAACACCAACAAGTCCGTTGAGCCGCACCGCTTCACGGATCGCGGCGAGGCGGTCGCTGATTGAGACTTTCAGGCCGACTGGTGCCATTGCCAGCGCGGCGAGTGGACGTCGGCGCGCGGCGATCCTGGACATCGCGCGAGCGAGTCGACGAGGATCAGACTGCACTGGAACGAGTGGCTCGGTGAAGACCGGCTTCGGTTGTGGCAGGAGGCGCGTCGGCTGCTCGCGCTGCCAGAGCGGCATCAGCATCCGCTCGCCGAGCACGCGCGCAGCATCACGGAAGACGCGGTAGCGCACCAGCCGCGCACGCAGATCGACCGCATCGTCAACATCATCAAGATCGTTCGCCTCAAGCACCGCTGCGGCGATCGGTCGTGGCAGGAGGGCGCGACTCTTCAACACGATCAGCTGCGCCGCAACCGAGACGAACGCTGAGAGCGTCTCTAGGCGATCGTCAGGGATCTCCGCGAAGAAGCGGAGGAACTCGTCGGCAAACGGCGCGAGCGGAACGCGACAGACATCAAGTTCGTCGCGCTCGATGAGCGCCAAGAGGAGACCATACGGACCGCTGAACTCCCCGAGCGCCACATAGGAGCGAGAGCGGCCGAAGAGGCCCCCCTGTTCGCGGCGGAAGACGACCCCCTCAATATCGGCAACGGCGGGATCCGGAAGTTCAAACCCCTCTGCAATCACCGAACGGCTCATCTCTCCCCTCCCATATCAGGTGGATGGTAGCCGCTTAGGCGCGTGGGTGGGCGCGCTTGTACGCGTCACGGACGTGGCTCCCAAGCAGGTGCGTGTAGAGCTGCGTTGTGGCGATATCAGCGTGCCCGAGCAGTTCTTGGACCACGCGAAGGTCGGCGCCGCCATCAAGGAGGTGCGTCGCAAACGAGTGGCGCAACGT
>CAJARA010000044.1 GCA_903944295.1 uncultured Chloroflexota bacterium | reverse complement strand
GTACGCGTCACGGACGTGGCTCCCAAGCAGGTGCGTGTAGAGCTGCGTTGTGGCGATATCAGCGTGCCCGAGCAGTTCTTGGACCACGCGAAGGTCGGCGCCGCCATCAAGGAGGTGCGTCGCAAACGAGTGGCGCAACGTATGCGGGTGAATCTCCCTGCCAAGGCCAGCGGCACTGGCGGCGGTCCGGATCGCCGTCCACGCCGCCTCTCGGCGCAGGCGAGCGCCACCACGCGCCAGCAGCAGCGCCGACGGCTCAGGGGCTGCGGCACCGCTTCGAGCAGAAGCCCCAGCATGCGCGGCGCGTCCTCCGTCTAGATATGTCCGCACAGCATCAGCCGCCGGCTCTCCGATCGGGACCACCCGTTCACGCCGTCCCTTACCAAAAAGTCGCACCGTCCCTTCGGCAAGATCAATCCCATCAAGATTGAGATCTACGATCTCACTGACACGGCCACCCGATCCGTAGAGGAGCTCACCGAGTGCACGCGCGCGCTGCGCATCAGCTATTGCAAGTTCGCCGCTGTCACGCGGAGCAGCGAGCGCCACAAGGAGTCGTTCCACTTCATCCGGTCGGAGCACGGCCGGGAGGCTGCGTCGCGTGCGCGGCAGGTCGATCTCACCGCTTAGTGAACGCGTCAGCTCACCCTCTCCCTCGGCAAATCGGTAGAGCACACGGAGCGCCGCGGCACGGCGACGCTTGGTGGAGACAGCAACGTTCGCATCAGCCAACCACTCCTGTGCCGCCTTCGCATCGCTACGCCACGCCTCTCCCGCACCGAGCGATGTGGCAAACGAACGGTAGTCACCACGATATGCCTCAAGCGTGCGCGGTGAGAGGTTCCGCTCCACGCTGAGGTAGACGAGACACGATGCGATAATGCGATCGAGCGGGCTACTCGACGCCGTGCCGCTCATGATCCGTTACGGCCCGCCTTCACCAGCAGCTCACGTGCAGCCGCCTCAGCTCCACTCCCAGCGCCATCTCCAGCAAGCATTGAGGCGAGTTCAGCAACACGCTCAGCGTCAGAGAGGCGTCGCACCTGCGTGATGGTGCGTCCACCCTCCTCGCGCTTCGACACATGCAGATGCACGTCGGCCTGCGCCGCAACTTGTGGGAGGTGAGTGACGCAGAGGACCTGATGCTGCGTGGCGATGCGCTTCAGGCTACGGCCGAGCGTCTCGCCCGCTCGTCCACCGAGCCCGGCGTCAATCTCATCAAAGATCAGCGTGCGCCCCTCACTCGCGTCACTGAGTGCCTCTTCCAACGCGAGAGAGACACGACTCAACTCACCACCAGAGGCAATCTTCGCGATGGGGGCGGCGGGCTCACCAGCATTGGGCGCGAAGAGATACTCAACCTCATCCCCGCCGCTGCGATCAACAAGGCATGGTGCGCCATCAACAAGCGGATCGTCGCCCCCGCCACGGCGTGGCTGGAGGTCAATCTCAAACGTGGGTGGCAGGGCGAGCGCGCTGAGCGCCGTATTCACCGCCTTCTTCAAGCTGCTCGCCCCAGCAGCTCGTGCAGCACGCAGTTTCAGCGCAAGTGCGCCGATCTGTGCCGCAAGTTCGGCACGCTCCTTAGTGATCGCCCCCTGACGCGTTGCCGCCCCCTCAAGTCGCTGCACCTCCGCGGTTGCGCGCTCCAGCGCATCAGCAAGACCCGCCTCATCGGTGCGGAACCTTCGCTCAAGCGAGAGGATCAGGCCGAGCCGCTCTTCGATTTCCGCAACAGGTCGCGCTGGAGCCTCAGCGACGCCACGTCCAGCAACGTCGCGTGCAAGGTCATCAATCTCAATCGCTAGGGCGCTGATGCGCTCCGCTAGTGCCGCCGCGCCCTCGTCAAGTTTTCGCAGCTCCCCCGCCGTGCGGTCTAAGAGGCGTGACTGCCCCCGCATCCCCGAGTCATCGCCATCAAGGAGCTCAAGGATCTCGCCACGAAGCGTCTCAATGCGGTCGCCACTAGATGCGCGGCGCAACTCTTCGCGGAGCCGCTCCCCCTCACCAGGCTCAACCGCCGCAGCGAGAAGATCGTCACGCTCGGCGCGCGCAATGACCAGCAGCGCCTCACGACGAGCATCATCACCACCAAGCGCCTCAAACTCGCTCAAGAGGTTCGCCCGCGCATCAACGAGTGACCCAATCTCTACACGAAGTGCAAGGCTCTTCGACCAGCGATCAAGCAAATCTCGCTGACGGGATCGATCACCGAGCCGCTGCTGATCATGTTGGCCGTGGATTTCAATGCGTGGCGCAACCTCTGCGGCGAGTCGTCCGATCGTGACAAGCTCATCGTCAATGCGCGCCACAGAGCGGCCCTCCGCATGGACTTCGCGCACGATGATCTGCTCACCACCTTCGCCGCTCATCAGGAGGTCCACCCGCAACCGATCTTCGCCGGTGCGAATAGCCCCAGCATCTGCACGCGCACCGCGCGCTAGTGCAAGAGCGTCCACAATGAGACTCTTTCCGGCGCCCGTCTCGCCCGTCAGAACGGTGAGGCCGGGGCCGAACTCTACGCGTACGGCATCAATGATGGCGAGCCCAGCAACGCCAAGCTCACGAATCTGTGAGCCGCCCACCGCGCTACCTTTCGCCGCACTCACCTGCGCCGCACTCACCGCGGAAGGAGGTCAACCTTCTGGCGCACAAGGTCCCAGAAGGGTGCGAGTCCGTCGAGTTCTGCGAATCGGATCGGCGCCGCCGCCGCCGCAACCGTCACACGATCGCCGGGTTCGAGCGGCTCGTCGATCCAACCATCAATGGAGATCACCGCCTCCTCTCCTGCGACTACGGTGCAGGTGACGCTCTGCTCTCCAGGGACAACAACCGAGCGAAGGGTTGCAAGGTACGCGGCGATCGGCGTGACGATGATGTTGCGGCTCAGCGGATCAAGGATCGGCCCGCCAGCGGAGAAGGAGTAGCCGGTTGAACCGGTTGGGGACGAGATCACCACGCCATCGGCAATGTAGGTGGCAAGGTGGCTCTCGCCAATCGCAACATCAAGGCGCACGACGCGCGGAAGGCGCCCCCGCGCAACCACCACATCATTTAACGCGGTGAAGGTGCGCGTTGTCCCCTTTACCCGATGCACCACAGCGCTGAGCGCCATGCGCTCCTGGAGTCGCCACTTCCCGTCAGCGAAGGCTTGCAGCGCCACGGCGAGCTGAAAGCTCTCCGACCGGGCAAGGAAGCCGATTTTGCCGAGGTTCACCCCAAGGAGTGGGACGCCATGCGCTGCAACGGCGGCAGCGGCGCGGAGGAAGGTGCCGTCACCACCAAGTGAGAAGAGCACCTCACTCCCAGGGAGAGCCTTTGCAGCACTCTCCTGCTCCTCTGCGGCGAAACCCCAGTGCTCGATGCCGTGGGCGGCGCACCAACCGGCGGCCTCGTCCCACGCCTCTAGGGCGAGATCGCTCGTAGGGTTATAGACAAAACCGAAGCGGCGCATGGCGCCATCATCGCATACGAGGAGTGCGCGGTCGCGTACTACGCCTCGCCGAGCGAGGCGGCAGCGGGGCGCTATTGAGCGCGGCGCGCCCCCCATGCGGCGCGGATCTGGCGCTCAATCCCCGCCTCGTCCAAACCGATCAGCGTACGGAGGTCTGAGACGCTTCCGTGGTCCACGAACGCGCCGGCAGGGATACCGATGCTGAGCAGCGTGGCGCTGATCGGCTCGCCTGTTGCCGCCTGATCGGCGGCGAGCGACTCAGCTACCGCTCCACCAAATCCGCCCGCAGTGACGCTCTCCTCCAACGTCACGATCATCTTGGTCGTGCGTCCAAGGCGTCGATAGAGCGCGTCATCAATTGGGCTAGCCCAGATTGCGTTGACAACACCGACGGAGAGGCCGGAACTGCGCAGCTGCTCAGCAACGCGAAGACCACGCTGGACGATCGGGCCGAAGCCAAGGATCACAATGTCGCTCCCCTCGGCGAGCGTCTCCGCCTTCCCAACCGGGATCGGACGTGGGTCACGCGGAGGGACGCCCTCAATACTGTCGCGTGGATAGTGCAACGCAAATGGATGATCCTGCGCAAGTGCCGTACGGACAAGGGCGCGAAGCTCCTGCTCATCCTTTGGTGAAGCGATGACGAGTCGCGGGATCTGGCGCTGTGCGGTGAGCGTGAACATCCCTTGATGGCTGGTGCCATCTTCGCCAACCAAGCCGGCACGGTCCACACCGAAGAGCACTGGCTGGTCGTTCTGACAGGCGTCGTGGACGATCTGGTCCCAGGCACGCTGCAGGAAGGTCGAGTAGATCGCGACCACCGGCCGACCGCCGCCCATCGCAATCCCCGTTGCGGTTGCAACGGCGTGCTGTTCTGCGATCCCAACGTCATAGAAGCGATCTGGGTATGCGGCGGCAAACTTGTCGAGGCCGGTCCCCGTTGGCATGCCAGCGGTGATCGCCACAATGCGGCGATCATCCGCGGCGGCGGCGATCACCTCGGCGGCAAAGAGAGCTGTGTCGTTCGGTCGCTTTGGCGCAGGTGCCTCAGGAACGCTGCCGCTCTTTCCATATGAATCTGTCGGGACGCCAACCTCCATCTTTGGCAGCGCCGCGCCGTGGAAGGTGATCGGATCCGCTTCAGCAGGACGATACCCACGACCCTTCTGCGTCCGCACATGCACGATCACCGGGCCTGGCATGGCAAAGGCGGCGTTGAAGGCCTCCTCCATCTGCACCCGATCATGGCCATCAAGAACACCGACATAGGTAATCCCAAGATCCTCAAAGAGGCGCCCAGGCTCTTGAGCGAATGAGACAACGGAGCGTCGAAAGCTCCTTGAAAGGCGCAGCAGCTTGTCGCCAATGAGAGGAAGGGATCCGACAAACTTGTCGTAACCGCCCTTGCTCCCCCGCCACGTCTTTGAGAGCTTCACCTTGGAGAGATACGTTGAGATCGCCCCAACGGTTGGGGAGATAGACATCTCGTTGTCGTTCAGGACGATCAGCATCTTGGTCTGACGATGCCCGATGTCATTAAGCGCTTCCAGGCTGAGCCCGCTCATCAGCGCGGCGTCGCCCACAACCACCGCAATCTTTTCACTTCCGCCGCGCACGTCACGTGCCAACGCAAGGCCTTGCCCAATAGAGATGCCCGTCCCCGCATGGCCACCATCAAAGACGTCATGCGGCGATTCTGTTCGCCGTGGGAAGCCACCAATTCCGCCGAGTTGACGCAGGCTTCCGAATCGCGCGAGGCGACCGGTGAGGAGCTTATGCGGATAGGCCTGATGTCCAGTGTCAAAGACGATGCGATCCACCGGTGAGGACATGACGTGATGGAGTGCGATCGTCAGTTCGACCACGCCGAGGCTCGGGCCGAGGTGGCCGCCGGTCACCGCGGTGGTTGCGATGATCGCGGTGCGAAGCTGCTCAGCGATCTGATTGAGCTCTGCGCCGGAGAGCCCCTTCAGGCCTTCAGGTCCCTCAAGGCGCGCGAGGAGCGAATCAGCGCCGACCGCGCGCAGTGCTACTCCCTCATCCACTCCTGGCTTCGTCACTGGACTCATCCCTCGTCCTCGTCCTCAAGGTCGAGTTCGTCCAGCTCGCCATCTGGGAGAAGCTCCTCTACGCGCAGCCGCGCGGCATCAAGTTGCTGCTGGGCATGCTGCTGCAGCTTCACGCCGCGCTCAAAACTCGTAACTGCAACCTCGAGTCCACCCTCTTGTGACTCAAGCTGTCCAACAACGTCACGCAGTTCGCGCATCGTCTCTTCAAAGCCGCTCGGAAGGTCGGCCGGCGACCCCTTGGTGGGGGCCGACCGCTTAGGACGCTTTGCCGACATCTCGACCCCCCTTCCCGCTCTTCGTCACCTGTGCGCCAATTTCGCCATCGCCGAGCCTTACCCGAATCACGGTTCCAGCTGGCGCCTGTTGCCACGAGCGTACGAGACTTCCATCACTTCCTTCAACCATCGCATATCCACGAGAGAGAACGGCGAGTGGCGAGAGGGCGCCGAGGAGGATACCCGACTGTCGCACCCCTGCGAGGGCGTCGCGAAGGTGTCCGCGGACGGCACGGCTCAGGTCATCTGCGGTGAGGGCGAGCCGCTCTTCGG
>CAJARA010000043.1 GCA_903944295.1 uncultured Chloroflexota bacterium | reverse complement strand
TGAGCCGTCAGTGGTGCCTAGTAGCTGGTTCTCGCACCGATAACCCCTAGGTACCAGTAACTCACTTACGCGGCAGTTTATTTAGCGGCGGCCTCGCTGTAGGCGCACCATCTGCGCCTTGGCGATAAGGTCGCGCGGGAAGTCGAGCAGGATCGGTTCGTAGCCAACCGGGATCTCGATCGCGAGTGCCGCTTTGGTTAGCTTGCGGACGAGTGTCAGTTTCTCCATCTCGTTTGGTGCAACGAAGCTGATCGCCTCACCGAGGGCACCAGCGCGGCCGGTGCGTCCGATGCGGTGCACGTAGTCTTCTGGATCGAAGGGGAGCTCGTAGTTGATCACGGCGGGGAGCGCCTCAATGTCAAGGCCGCGTGCGGCAACATCGGTTGCGACCATGACGCGCGCCTCGCCCGCCTTGAATGCGGCGAGTGCCCGGTTGCGCTGCTTCTGATCCTTGTCGCCATGGATCTCCACCACGTTATGGCCGTCGCGGTGGAGGAAGTCGCCCAAGCGATTCGCCTCCATTTTTCGATTCACAAAAACGAGTGTCTGATCCCAGTTGCGCGTCTTGAGCAGGTCGCTGAGCAGTGCGCGGCGGCGGCGATCATCTACCGGCATGATCACCTGGCGCACGTTGTCATTCGTTTGATTGCGTCGGGCAACTTCCACGGTTACTGGATCGTGGAGGAAGTCGTGCGCCAGTGCGCGGATCGGCTCGGAGAAGGTGGCGGAGAAGAGGAGGCCTTGGCGCTGTTTTGGGATGAGCGCAAGGATACGCTTTAGATCAGGCATGAAGCCCATGTCCAACATGCGATCCGCTTCGTCCAAGACCAAGATGGAGACCTGCGAGAGGTTCACGGTCTTAGAGCCTGCGTGATCAAGGAGTCGACCCGGCGTGGCAATCAGGATCTCTACGCCGGCGAGAAGCATCTTCTGCTGCGGCGGCATTGGCACGCCGCCGTAGACCACGCCGCTGCGGAGTGGCAGGTATTTGCCGTAGGTGGTGCAGCTCTCAGAGATTTGCACGGCGAGCTCGCGCGTTGGCGTCAAGACGAGCGCGCGCACAGGGTGACGCGCAGGGCTCGGCGATGGTGTGGCGAACGGCTTCAGCAGGTGCATGATCGGGAGAACGAAGGCGGCGGTCTTTCCGGTACCGGTCTGCGCTGCGCCGAGGAGGTCGCGCCCCTGAAGGACGTGCGGGATCGCCTGTAGTTGAATTGGGGTGGGCTCGGTATATCCCTCAGCAGCAACCGCGCGCAAGAGTTCGGGGGCAAGGTTCAAATCGGCAAATGTGGGCATCTGCGAACAGCGTACCCGACTAGGGGGGATGAGGTGCGATGATCGGGGAATGAGCAACGATTCAACGCTTCTCGGCGCCCTCGCCCCCGCCGCCCCTCTCGCCGCGCGAATGCGTCCTGCAACGCTTGATGAGGTGGTGGGACAGGAGGCGCTCGTTGGTCCCGGTGCACCGTTGCGCCGACTGCTTGAGCGCGGAGAGACGCCATCACTCCTCCTCTGGGGGCCACCTGGATCTGGCAAGTCAACGCTTGCGGCGGTGATCGCCGCCGCCGTCCGCGCCGTCCCCACCAGTCTCTCCGCAACGAGCGACGGCGTGGCCGAAGTGCGCAAGGCGGTCGCCGCCGCGGCGGAGCGTCGTGCGCACGGCGAGCAGACACTCCTCTTTATTGATGAGCTTCATCGATTCAGCCGCACGCAGCAAGATGCGCTCCTTCCGCACGTTGAGGCGGGGACGATCATCTTGGTCGGCGCGACCACAGAGCCGCCGCCGCGCGCCATCTCACCCGCGCTCCTTTCGCGTATGCGCACCTTCCGCCTCACGGCGCTCTCACCAGACGATCTCGCCACGCTGCTGCAGCGCGCGCTGGATGACACGCGTGGATTCGGTGGAACGATTGCTGTTGACGACGACGCACGTCGTCAGTTGATTGGCTACGCCGGCGGCGACGCCCGTCGCATGCTGACGCTCCTCGAACTCGCCACACTGATGACGCCGGCGGGGAAGCCCGTGACGCCGAACGAGGTGCTGCTCGCCGCACAAGACCGCAGCCTCCCGTACGACCAGTCTGGTGTGACATCTGCGCTGATCAAGAGCATTCGCGGCAACGATCCGGACGCGGCGATCTGGTGGCTCGCCACCGCACTCGAGAGCGGCGAGGATCCGCGCATCATCGCGCGACGACTGCTCGTCTCTGCCTCTGAAGATGTTGGGAATGCAGATCCTTCGGCACTCCCGCTCGCGGTTGCGGCGGCACAGGTGGTGGAGCTCGCCGGGTCACCCGAGTGCGACTACGCGCTGGCACAGGCGGTGACGTATCTCGCCTCGGCGCCGAAGTCACCGCGCGCCGGTGAGGCACTCGTCGCCGCACGCGAACAGATCGCGCTGGCGGGGCAACTTCCCGTCCCTGGACACCTTCGTGCTGCGGCGAAGACGTATCAGTCGCCACACGCAGCGGGCGAACCGTTCGACATTTCTCAGGAGTACCTACCGAACGAGATCAGCACCAAGCGCTTCTATGACCCTTCAGGGAGCGGCGCCGAGGAGAGGCTTCGCGATCGCATCGCTGAACTTCGCGCTTCGCGATCTGCGCACGGCGCGCGGCAAAAGAACCGTTAGCCGCAGACGCCAGCAGCGGCGCCGGGGCTCAGTTTGAGTTCCGCCTCACGATACGGCGCTGGTGCTGCCGTAGGTACGCGCGGCTGGCCGAGCTGTGCGGGGGCGGATGTTGCCAGTGCCGCAAGCGTCCAGTCAATCACGCGCTTCGGCGCGCCGAACATGGTGTCCAGCGATACAGGCGTGATATCGCGGGCGCGATATGAGGCAATAACCTGGGCGAAGATGCGCGCCGTCATCGGTTCGTATGCGCGTCCTTTTGCGCCAGTGTGTGCGAGCACGATGACGCCTTCGCCACCGCTTGTCGCATGCGCGATCCGTTTTGCGATCGTTCCACTGCAGCGCGGGGCTGTATCCGCAAACGTTGCCCCCCAGTTCAGCACATGCGTAATTCCAACTGAGACGGCGACTCGGTCTGTGGCGGTGTTCCGCTCACCGCACGGCGACTTCACCGCTCGTTGCAAGAAGGAGGGTGAGTGAACGGTGACCATCTGTGTGGTTGCCGATCGCAAAGCCTGCCGCCGAGATTTCGCGCCAGATCTGTGGGAACCGCTTGAGCGAGAGGGCGGTGGGAAAGAAGGTAACCGGAGTCCGTTCTGCCACAGCTACGGCGAGAACTTCACGAATGCCACGCGCGCTCATCCCATCGTCAAAGGTAAATGCGACGCCGCTACGGGCACCCAGCCGCTCGGTTGCCTCTGCGCTCGGCGCGGCGGAGAAGAGGAGTGCTACGCCGATGAGGAGCGATACAGCCCGTTGCATGAGCGAACGATAGATCAGGCGAGGCCGTGCTTGAGCAGGAGGGCGTGGTCGCTCAGCAGTTCGCTCGTCGGCGCGTCGGCAACGATGCGGCCGCCGTCAACAACAATGCTGCGCGGGAAGGCGGCGCGTGCCAGCTCAAGGTCGTGCGTGCTGACGATCAGCGTCTGGCTGAGCGTGTTGAGCAGGTCAATCAACTCTCGGCGGCCGCGCGGATCGAGCCCTGCGGAGGGTTCATCAAAGACTAAGACGCTCGGCTCCATGGAGAGGACGGTGGCGAGTGCAACGCGCTTACGCTGCCCAATGGAGAGGCGCATCGGTGGGCGGCTGGCAAGTTCCAGTGCGCCAACGGCGGCGAGTGCCGCCTCCACACGGTCGTGCACCGTAGCGGCGTTTAGGCCCATATGGATTGGCCCGAATGCGACATCCTCCCACACGGTTGGACTGAAGAGTTGGTCATCTGGATCCTGAAAGACGAGTCCCACTTCGGCGCGGACTCGGCCGATCGTCTTCTCGCTCACCTCCATCCCCGCCACGCGCACGCTGCCGTGCGTTGGTCGGTGAATGCCGTTGAGGTGCAACATCAGCGTGCTCTTCCCCGCGCCATTCGGCCCGAGGAGCGCCACCTTCTCGCCACGCGCAATGTGTAGGTCCATCCCGCGAATCGCTTCAGTTCCGTCTGGATAGCGGAAGTGAAGGTGCTCAATGTGGATCCAGTGATCGTCACCCGTCGGCTCACCGTCGTGCGTGTGCGGATGCGCGTGCGCGGCGGGGAGGTCGCCGTGCGTGTGCGGATGGCTGTGCTGGAGTGGGTCGCGCTCACTGCTCATGTTTAGATCCTTGGGAGCAGCGCGCCTGCTGCAGTGATGGCGACAAAGGCTCCGATCGCGAGAGCAACCTTCATGAAGAGGCGCGCGTCGGGCTGAATCAGCGAGCCGAGCGAGAGCGAGCCGCTCGCGCCACGCGCCGTTGCCGCCTCTTCAACGCGTCCAGCGCGGGCATAGGCACGCAAGAAGAGCGCGCCAGCGAGGTTTCCTGTCACCTTGGCGCGCCACGGAATGGTGCCACCGATCCGTTCACGTGTTTCGCCAACGGGACTCGCCGAACGCGCCGAGCGTGCGCGCAGCATGCGCGACGCTTCGCCACGGAGCAGCTCCACGTAGCGCACCGTGAGTCCGGCGCCCGTGGCGATCGCGTCAGGGAGCTTTAGTGCACGGAGCGAGCCAACGATGCTTTCGATCGGATATCGACGCACCAAGATTGTTCCAACCTGCACGGAGATCCACGACTTCACCGCGGCGGTGAGGAAGATGCGCAGGCCCGCGCCACTGATGGAGAGCTGCGCCGGACCGAGCGCGCCGCTCCAGATCAGCTCGTCGCCCCTAATGAAGATGAGCGGGAGTGCGGCGAGGGTGAAGGGGAGGGCGATCAGGCCGCGTCGCGCAAGGGTGAGCGGCGCGTACCCGCTCGCAGCGCCAGCGGTGGCAACGGCGAGCCAGACAAGCGCATAGACGACGTAGCTCCCTGCAGGAAGGAGTGCGATGCCGAGGATCGTGAGGAGCGCCGCAACGATTGCACCGCGCGCATCACGCTGGCTTGAGCGTTGCAACATCACGAGCCCTTCCGCGCACTGGCGAGCCGGTTGAGGAGCACGATCACCAAGAGCACAACAAGGACACCGATGACACCCGCCAGTGCTGTCCCTGCTACACCGTCGAATCCAGGAATGCTGTAGTCAGCGAAGAGTTCAAACGGCGCCGCCTGACTCGTGTTGATGAAACCGAGATCTGTCGCAACCTTCTCTAGTCCGTCAGGGCTCGTTGATGCGAAAAGGCTCGCAAGGCCCACTGTTGCAGCGGTGATGATCAGCCCAGCGGCAACGCGTCGACGCGGCGAGGCTGGCGCAGTAGGTGCGCTCTTTGCAAAGATCTCTGGTGCGCTGACGGCGATGAAGCTGATCGCCGACACGCTGATCAGCGCCTCACCAAGTCCGATGAGCACATGCGTCCCAAGCATGGCGGGGAGTCCGATGCTGATATCGGTCGTGCCTGAGAGGCCGAGCTGCAGTGTGGTGAATCCTGCGGCGGCCATCACAGAGAGCCATGCGGCTACGCCAACGCCAAGCAGCGTGGCGCGGCGTGTGCCGCCGAGCGTTGCGGCGATCCCGCGCGCAACGAGTGTGCCGCCGAGTGTGCCGATCACCCCCATATTGAAGATGTTGGCGCCGAGGGCGAGTAGGCCGCCGTCTTGAAAGAGGAGCGCCTGGATCCCAATCACCGTTGCCATCACCACGCTCCCAGCCCATGGGCCAAGAAGGAAGCCGGCGAGGACGCCGCCAAGCAGGTGACCGCTCGTCCCGGCGGCAACGGGGAAGTTGAACATCTGCGCGGCGAAGATGAAGGAGCCCGAGAGGCCCATCAGGATCGTCTGCGACGCAGCGGCCGGTCCGCGCTGACCGATCCTGCGCAGCGCGATGCCGATCACCACCGCGGTGGCGACCCAGAGGGCGAGCGCCACCTGGGGGGCGAGGAAGCCGTCGGGGATATGAAGGAGGGGTCGCATCAGGTTCTGAGTCTATCGCAACACGTTGCAATAAGCATCGCCTATCCTCCCTCCATGGCAAAGGGGCAGACGAACAAGGGACTGACGGAGCGGCTGCAGGCCGCGCTGAAGGAGCGCGGGCAGCGCTGGACGGAGCAGCGCCAGATCATCGTGGACGTGCTCGCCGCATCAGACGGGCATGCCACTGGCGCCGAACTTGTGGAGCGCGTGCGCCAAGACGATCCGAGCGCCACGCCGTCAACGGTCTACCGCACCCTCGACCTCCTTGAGGAGCTCGGCCTGGCGCGCCATCACCACGGTCCTGACGGGCGCGAGACATACCACCTAGAAGAGACAACGGAGCACGGGCACCTTCACTGTCGCGGCTGCGGTGCCGAGCAGGAGTTAGACGCCGCCGCCGCCGCGCCGATCTTGAAGGCGATCACGGGGGCGACCGGATTCAGCGCCGACCTCGATCACCTCTCCCTGCAGGGGCTCTGCGCCACCTGCCGCGCAGATCAGAAGGGGTAGCGGGGGAGTAGACTCGCGTGGAGCGGCGCGCCTCTCGCGCCACAAGTAGATAAGGATGGTCCCATGGCCGAGAAGTTGAAGATCACGTACGCCACCCTCTCCGACTCCAACGAGGAGATTCATAAGGGGTATGAGGCGGGGCTCGCCGAGGCGCGAACGCTGCTTGGCGCGAGCTACGGCAACTTCATCAACGGGAAGTGGATCACCGAC
>CAJARA010000042.1 GCA_903944295.1 uncultured Chloroflexota bacterium | reverse complement strand
CGGCATGCAGCTGATCCTCCCCTTCCTCCTCCTGAAGGCTTTTGCTTATGGGTCGGTTGCGCTCACTGGAACGGAGGCGATCTCTGACGGAGTTGCCGCCTTTAAGAAGCCGGAGGCAAAGAACGCCGCGGACACGATGTCGATTATGGCGGTACTCCTCGCAGTGATCTTCTTCGGCATTTCACTTCTCGCCTTTGCGTTTGGGAAGCTCCCGCAAGAAGTTGGCGGCGAGACGCTCCTCTCGCAGATCGCTCGCGCGTCGCTCGGTGGTGGAATTCCTTACGCAGTTTTCCAGATTGCAACGACTGGCATTTTGCTTCTTGCGGCCAACACTGGATTCAATGGTGGGCCGCAGCTTGCAAGGATCCTCGCTCGTGACGGCTTCCTCCCGCGACAAATTGGCCAGCGGAGTGATCGACTCGCATACGGTGGTGGCATCGTTGCGATTGCAGCTGGTGCTGTGATCTTCCTTATCGCAACTGGTGCCCTTGTGACGCTGCTGATCCCTGCATACGCAATTGGCGTCTTCCTTGGTTTCACCATTAGTCAAACCGGCATGGTGGTTCACTGGAGAAAGATTCGCGGTGAGGGCTGGCGTGCAAAGGCCGTCCTGAATGGTGTTGGTGCTGTTGTAACAGGTGTGGTCTTCATCATCATCTCGATTGCAAAATTTGCAGTCGGTGGATGGATCATCTTTATCCTAGTCCCACTTGTTGCACTCTTTATGGCTTTCGTTCGTAAGCGCTATGACCGTCATGAGCGCGAGCTCGCGATCAAGCCAGATCTCATCTTTGATGCGCCGCACCGCCCACGTCGCATCATTGCGCCGTTTGGCGAGATTAATCGATCAACCGTTCGTGCGATTACCCTCGGCCGAATCCTTGAGGGGACAACAGGCGAACTGATCGCGGTGCGCGTTGTCTTTGACGAGAAGGAGGAGGCGCTGATTCGCGCGCGCTTTGAGCAGCTCTTCCCTGGCGTGCGTCTCGTCACCGTTGAATCGCCGTACCGACTGATCGTGGAGCCGCTCTGCCACTTCCTTGACGAACTTGAGGAGCTGCCACATGCATCCGGAGAACTCCCAATCAACGTGGTGATGATCCCCGAGTACGCCGGCCGCCACTGGTGGGACCGGATCCTGCACAACGGCAACGGGAAGCGCCTCAGGGATACGCTCCTCGGCCGCCGCAACACGGTGATCGTTGACCTCCCGTACCGCCGCGACGTCGAATAGTCCCGCTCGCTCCAGCCCTCCTCTTTTGTGGATAACACCCTTGACAACACCATTGATAGGGTTCTAGGATACGGTTGTGTTCAGGAGCAGCGGTCCAGGGATTGACCCGTCGCGGCCCGTCTACGTGATTAGCGTGGCGGCAGAGATTGTGGCCGTCCACCCGCGAACGCTCCGCATCTACGAAGAGGCCGGGCTGATCTGTCCGTCGCGAACGGAGTCGAACATCCGCCTCTTCTCAGAGAACGATCTGCGGCGCATCCTCTGGATTCGCCACCTCACCCAGGACCTGGGTGTGAACCTCGCCGGGATCAAGCTCCTCTTCCAGTTAGAGGAGCGGCTCGGTGAACGGATCCTTGAGCGTCTATATGAAGAGGGAAACAAGAAGAGCGAGCGCGCTGTGGCAGCGGCGCGAGAAGGGGGACGACGATGATCGAGAAGCGACGAGACGACGAGATCGAAGGCGCACTGGACGACGAGATGGAGCTTGAGATTGACGAAGCGGTAGCCGCATCAGAAGACGACGGCACCATCGTGCCAAGCGGCCTCGGAAGTTTCCCGCTCGTTCCACTGCGCGAGATTGTCATCTTCCCTGAGATGGTTGCGCCACTGAAGGTTGGTCGCGACAAGAGTGTTGCCGCAATCCGTGCCGCCGCAAAGGCCGAAGGCTGGCTTGCGCTTGTCACACAGCGTGAGGCGGAACAAGAAGACGTAGAGGACGTGACGCAGCTGCACGCCATGGGGACGCTCGCGAAGATCGCCCAGGTGGTGAACCTTGCGGACGGAACGCTCCGTGCTGTGGTGCAGGGGCAGAAGCGCATCATCGTCCACAACCTTGACACGAGTGGCGATGCACTCATGGTTGAGGTGGAGATCGTTGAGGCGCCAGAGGTGGACGGTGTAGAGATTGAGGCGCTGATGAAGAGCGTCCAAGCGCAGGTGGAGACGTATGTCACATCAGGTGCACCAGTCCCACCAGAGGCCGCCGTTGCGGCGAAGAACATCAGCGACCCTGGCCTCCTTGCAGACATGACGGCCTATACGCCGGACATGACAACAGAGCAGCGCCAGGAGCTGCTTGAGATCATCGATGTAACGGAACGTTTGCACTACGTCTCCGCATTCCTTGCACGCCAGATTGAGATCCTTGAGATCAAGGGGAAGATTCAATCTGATGTACGAACGGAGATGGATAAGTCGCAACGCGAATACTTCCTGCGCGAGCAGCTGAAGGCGATTCAGCGTGAGCTCGGCGAAGACGATCCGCAGCAGGCAGAGGCGAACGAGTTGCGCGAAAAGGTTGAGGCGGCGGACATGCCAGAAGAGGTGAAGTCACGCGCGCTAAAAGAGCTCGACCGTATGGCGCGGATTCCGTCCGCTTCACCTGAGGTTGGCGTGATTCGAACGTATGTTGATTGGCTCATTGCCATGCCGTGGAACGTGGCAACAGAGGACCGTATTGAGATCTCTGAAGCGGCAAAGGTACTTAGCGACGATCACTATGGCCTGGAGAAGGTGAAGGAGCGCATCATCGAGTACCTCGCGGTGCGCAAGCTTGCCCCACAGGTGAAGAGTCCGATCCTCTGCTTCGCAGGGCCTCCAGGCGTCGGGAAGACGTCGCTCGGTAAGTCCATTGCAAAGGCGATGGGTCGCAAGTTCGTGCGCATGAGCCTCGGCGGTCTCCATGACGAAGCGGAGATCCGCGGGCATCGACGCACCTACATCGGCGCACTCCCTGGGCGAATTGCACAGGGGATCAAGACGGCGGGGACGAAGAACCCTGTCTTCATGCTGGACGAGATCGACAAGGTCGGCGCGGACTTCCGCGGCGACCCGTCCGCAGCGCTGCTTGAAGTGCTCGATCCCGAGCAGAACGCAACCTTCCAGGACAATTATTTGGAGGTGGAGTTTGAT
>CAJARA010000041.1 GCA_903944295.1 uncultured Chloroflexota bacterium | reverse complement strand
CTCATCGCTTCACCTGCTCCTCAATGGACCCGCTTCCACGGGCCATAACTACTGAGCCGGTTCGCACCAGCTCCTTGATTCCGAACTCCCGAAGGAGCTCGACCACACGGTCCACATCACTCGGTTCACCCACGATCTCCACGATCACGGCGTCATCTCCAAGGTCCACCACGCGGCCGTGGTGCATCTCGGCGAGGCTGACCAGCTCTGGGCGGCTCTTAGAGGTGACTCGCACCTTTATGAGGGCGAGCTCGTGCTCCACGATCGCGCTGTCGGTGACGTCCTCAACCTTGAGCACGTCGATCAGCTTGTAGAGCTGCTTCGTTGCCTGCTCCACATGCACCTCGTCACCAAAGATGGTGAGGGTCATGCGGGAGGTGTCGCTTCGCTCCGTTACGGAGACGGCGAGCGACTCAATGTTGAAGTTGCGCGCGCGCATCAGGCTCGCCACGCGATTCAAGACGCCTGGGCGGTTGTTGACGATCGCCACGATCAGGTGGCGTCGTGCATCGCCAGATCCAGGGAGCGCGCGCGCTGGCGCTGCGCCCGCTGCGCTGTTCGGCGCGCCGCTCACTTGGTCGCCCCGCTCGGT
Source organism: uncultured Chloroflexota bacterium (assembly GCA_903944295.1). Lineage (GTDB taxonomy): Bacteria > Chloroflexota > Limnocylindria > Limnocylindrales > Limnocylindraceae > Limnocylindrus. Next base: position 3,007 of record CAJARA010000041.1, on the reverse strand, counting down.
GCGTTCGGATCGGTCGGGTCAACACGCGGGCCGCTCGAACCTTCGGTGACGTCCTCGCCATCATCGCCCCACTTGTCGATGAGATCCGAGAGCCCCTTCCCTGCTGGCATCATTGGGTAGACGTTCTGTCGCTCCGCAATCTCAAACCAGATCAGTGCTGGGCCATCCACGGCGAGTGCCGCGGCAACGGCGGCGTCTACCTCTTCAGGCTTCGACACCTTCCATGCTGGGAGTCCGTACGCATCGCAGAGTTTCAGATAGTCAGGACCGGCGAGCTGCTCTGAGTGATAGTTGCCAGCGTAGACAATCTCCTGCCACTGACGAATCATGCCGAGCTTCTTGTTGTCCATCAACGCGATCTTCACTGGGATGCGCTCCTGAACAATCGTCGCCAACTCCTGGAGCGTCATCTGGAAGCCACCATCGCCAGCGATCGCCCACGAGGTCTTCCCGGGGACGGCGACGGCGGCGCCCATTGCGGCAGGGAGTGCGAAGCCCATCGTGCCGAGTCCGCCAGACGAGAGGTGCGAGTTGGCGCGCTTGAAGCCGCCGTACCGCGCCACCCACATCTGGTTCTGCCCAACGTCGGCGGTCAGGTTGGCGTCGTGCTGTGAGCCTTCGGCGATGCGCTCCACCACGAAGTCGGCGGAGAGGACACCGTCGCGCCAGCCGCCAGAGCCGTGCCACGCCGAGCTCTCGCTCTCCGTACGCCAGGTAGCAAGTTCGGCGAAGTAGTCGGCGCGCGCCGCAGGTGCAACGCTCGGTGTCAGTGGGATGAGCGCTTCAAGGACGTGCTTCGCGTCACCAACGATCGGAATATCTGCCACAACGTTCTTGCCGATCTCGGCTGGGTCAATGTCAACGTGCACGATTGTTGCCGACGGCGCGAAGGTGCGAACATTGCCAGTGACGCGATCGTCGTAGCGCATACCAATGCCGATGAGTAAGTCCGACGATTGGATGGCGCGGTTCACATGCTTCCAGCCGTGCATCCCCATGTAGCCGTAGGCGAGCGGGTCGCTCTCATCAATGACGCCGATGCCGAGGAGCGTCCATGCCACGGGGATCTGCGCCTTACGGGCGAGCTCAAGAAGTTCGCGCTCCGCGTGAGAGATGAGGATGCCGTGTCCGGCGAGGATGACCGGTCGCTTTGATGCGGCGATCGCATCAGCGAGCACCTTGATCTGTCGCGCGTGGCCGTCAAGTTTCGGTCGGTACCCTGGAAGGCCCGCCTCAACTTCTGCCTGCGTTGGATGCGGCGCACTCGTTTCGCCCATCAGCGCGTCCTTGGTGATGTCCACGTGCACTGGGCCGGGTCGGCCGCTGCGCGCAATGTGGAACGCTTCGGCGATGGCGTGCGGAATCTCATCCGCGCTGCGGATCAGGTAGTTGTGCTTCGTCATTGGCAGCGTGATGCCGGTGATGTCGATCTCTTGGAAGGCGTCCTTCCCGAGCAAGACGCCCGGAACGTTGCCAGTGATCGCAACCACGGGGACCGAATCGAGCATTGAGGTGCCGATCCCCGTCACAAGGTTCGTTGCGCCAGGGCCGGAGGTGCCGAGACAGACGCCGACCTTTCCTGACGCGCGCGCGAAGCCGTCGGCGGCGTGCGCCGCCGCCTGCTCATGGCGCACCAGGATGTGGCGCAGCCCAGGGTGATCAACGAGCACGTCATATAGGGGAAGGATCACGCCGCCCGGGTAGCCCCAGATGACGTCGCTCCCCTGCAGAAGGAGTGCCTCGCAGAGTGCGTCGGCACCAATGCGTGGGCGTGGGCCGCCGCGTCGCTCAATCCGTGCGTCGCGCAGCATCTCTTTACGCGCGCGCTCAGAGGCGAGCGCTGCACTTGTTCCTGCGCCTGGCACGTGTCCCGTCTGTGTCATCTCTCTCCTTCTAAGAACACGAAACCCCCGCCTCTCTGGCGGGGGTTCTGAGTTCCGTTCGGTGCGTCTACCGCGCTACCCGTCGGTCTCCTCAGCCCCGCCTGGGCTGAATAAGCAACCCAATAAGGAGTAGCTCCTTATTGAGGATCGCCACAGGGCGTACAAAAGCATCGCTCACAAAAAACGTTGTTGATGCGCTGCTCGTCTTCATTAGATGTGCAGCCTACCAGAGGGGTACGAGGCGACGCTAGTACGCGACCCCGCCAGCGGCGGCGAGGGCGGCACGAAGGCGCTCGGTGATCGCGGCGGCGCTGCGTGGATCGGCGCCGTTCAGGAGTCGATCCCCCACGCCGAAGCCTGCGGCCCCCGCCGCCACGAGGGGTGCGATCTCCTCAAGGGAGACGTTGGTGGGGATGATGCGCGAGGCGGCCCGTGTGGCGAGGACCGAGCGGAGGAAGGCGGGGGCGTTGATCGCCAGGGCCGGGAAGAGCTTCACCTGGGTCGCCCCCGATCGTTCGGCGAAGGCGATCTCCGTAGGGGTGAAGGCGCCAGGGAGCCAGTCCACGCCAGCCGCGGCGCAGACGGCGCCAGTTGGCGCGTCAGTAATGGGCGAGACGACGATGCGTGCACCAGCGGCGCAGACGCGCTGCGCCGTAGCGGCGTCGAAGACGGTTCCCACACCTACGGCGAGGCGCGGGTGTGACGCAGAAAGTCGCGTGATGGTGCCGAGGGCGGCTGGCTCAGCACCGTCGCCGCGGAGCAACAGCTCGAGCGCCAGGACGCCGCTCGCCACACACGCGTCGGCCCACGCGTTCACCACCGCGTCGTCGAGCGGACTGATCGCGGGGAGGAGGCGTGTCTGCGCGAGGACGGCGAGTGGGCTTGGCGCGCTGGTTGGTGAACTCATGGCGGGATTCTCGCATGCCGCCGCCCCGCTGGGGCGGCGCGCCGCTCTGGTACGCTCGTTGCATGGCGAAGACGATCGTCCAGAAGATCTGGGATCAGCATGTGGTGAGCCAAGACGAGGGGGCGCCCGCCATCCTCGCCATCGACCTCCACCTGATCCACGAGGTGACCAGCCCGCAGGCGTTCACCGGCCTCCGCACGCGCGGCCTAAAGGTGCG
>CAJARA010000040.1 GCA_903944295.1 uncultured Chloroflexota bacterium | reverse complement strand
CAAGTAGGCACCTGCGCCTGGAACTCCAGGCGACTCACCGTCAAATGACTCGCGCCTGCTGAAAGAAGAAACGCGCCGAGCGCAACTTGGCTCACGCCCCTCCCCCAGAGCACCACGCTACGCATCGGGTTCCACACAACTCATACCGCCACTCTACTCGCGAGCGTCCATAGGGGAAGATGGTGGCGGAGAGAGAGGGATTCGAACCCTCGATGGGGTTGCCCCCAAACCGCATTTCCAATGCGGCGCCATAGACCACTAGGCGACCTCTCCGTGTGTGCGCGTCAGGTGCTGGCGGAAAGGGTGGGATTCGAACCCACGAGGCTATTAACCTGCCGCTTTTCGAGAGCGGTGCCTTCAACCACTCGGCCACCTTTCCACGGCGGAGGATAGCCCATTAAGGGGTGAGGCTCACCTCAATGCCGGCGCTCACCCGCATGCGCAGGAGGCCGCGGACGCGATCGTAGAGGCGAAAGGCGACCGCGGGGAGTCCGTACTTCTTGACGAGTGCGCCCCACATCCCGCCGAGTTCATCCGTGGCCAGGATGCGCGCCGTCGCTGTCAGCGGCGCGCCAGTCAGCGTGCCGTTCCAAGTGCACGGTGCAACGCTTGCGCGCGGAGAGTTACGGAGGCGCTTCATCTTCCCTGCGGCAGGATTACTGAAGATCAGCAGGCGGCCCTCTCGCTCCGCCGCCCAGACAGGCGTCACGACGGCGCGACCATCAAGGCGGTAGGTGGTGAGGGCGACGTACTGCGCCGTCAGGATTGCGGCGCGCGGGTCTGTAGCAGTTTGCTCAGGCATCAATCGTGTCCGCCATGCGGCGGAGCTGGTTGGCGAGTGCGGAGAGGTCTTCGCCCCCCTTGCCGGCGGCGATCAGCGCATCTTCAAGTTGCGCCACCAGCGTGGCGGCGGGGACGGGGACGCCGAGCTCCTTTGCAAGGTCAATGGCGATGCCGAGATCCTTGCGGTGCAGCGCAACCTTGAAGCCGAGTGGGTAGCGATCGTCTGCCATGCGCTGCCAGCGATTCTCCAGGACCCACGACTTTGCGGCGCCGCCAGTAAGTGCGCCCGCGAGCGTTGCTGGATCAAGCCCCGCCTTCTGCCCCACCAAGATCCCTTCGGCGAGCGAGAGGTAGCTCCCAGAGATGACGAGCTGATTCACCGCCTTCCCCACCTGGCCGGCGCCGAGCGGTCCCAAGTGCGTAATCGTCTTGGCGAATGCGGCGAGGAACGGCTGCGCTGCGGCAACGGCCTCTGCTGATCCACCAAGAAAGACGGTGAGCGTGCCGTTCACCGCGCCCTCACTGCCACCACTCACGGGGGCGTCCACCATCAGGATTCCCTTGGTCGCGAGTTGCTCGCCCATGCGGCGCGTCGCGGAGGGGGCGATGGTGCTCGTATCAATGACCACTGCTCCGGCGGCGAGGGTGCTGATTGCGCCATCCACGCCGAGGAGCAGCTCCTCCACATCAGGAGTGTCTGAGACGCTCAGCACCACGGCATCTGCGCCGCTGAGTGCTTCCTTCAGCGATGCAACCTGAAGCACTCCTTCAATAGATGGGCGACCTGGCGTGCGATTCCATCCGCGTACCGTGTGCCCTGCGCGCGCAAGGTGTCCAGCCATCGGCGCGCCCATCGTGCCGAGACCAAGAAACGTGACGTTGCTCATGACGCCACGATACGACAGTGGGTGCGTTGGGGTGTGAAGAGTGGTGCGCCCGGCGGGACTCGAACCCACGACCTTTAGGTCCGCAACCTAACGCTCTATCCACTGAGCTACGGGCGCATCTGCGATGTGCAGCGTACAACGGCTGGCGGAGAGGGAGGGATTCGAACCCTCGACGCAGGAAAACCCCACGTGGCGGTTTAGCAAACCGCTGCACTAGACCTCTATGCGACCTCTCCGAGACCGAGCGCGAGTATCCCAGAATCACCCGCGCGACGCCACATGGGTACCGTCGGGTCAGCGCCTACGGCAGGATCTCCATGGTGCAGACCCCCCGCACCTCGGAGAAACGGTCGGGACTGATCACCAGCGTGACTCGCCAGATCCCGACCTGGGGCAGGATCGCGATCCCCTGCCAGGCTGCCCCGTCGGTGCCCGCCGAGCGGCTCGTGAGGTCACTGAGCAGCGCGCCGCTGACGCCAGGCTGCGCGAACTCCAGGGAGAGCGACGTGGCCGCTGGAGCCTCAGCCAAGAGCAGGAGATTCTCGCCAACGCGACCCGGGTTGAGGGTGAGATACACCTCGTTGCTTGGTAACTGGATGGTGCAGTACCCAACTCCCGACTTGGCCGCATGCCCCTCGTGCGGCGAGCCGAGCGTGAGCGCCGCTGAGAGCCCAGTGACGACCATCAGGATGGCGACATCGACCGCAAACAGTTTCTGCAGAGCGCCGCGTTGCTTGGCCTGTGTCGCTACTGGAGTAGTTAGGCGGCGGCGTGCCAGGGCACCGCCAATCAGTGCCGCACCAGCAAGTCCCGACTTTGCAAGCAAGATCGCCACATAGAGCGTCAGTCCGCCGGCGAATCCGTCGGTGAGCTGTGCCCCAAGAAGTACTCCTCCACCAAAGATCGCCAGGATGGCAAACGTGGCGATGCGCGAGAAGGCCTTGGTCGCGCGGTGAGCCTCGTCGTTGCTGACGGCGGCATCGCGCTGCATGAGTAGTAGGGCTGGTGCTGCCCCGAGCCAAACGGATGCGGCGAGAAGGTGCGCACCGAGCAACAGCGCGGTGATGAGCGCACCGCCCGGGTGTCCGCCCACCACCATGGTGACGAGTGCTACCGCCGCAAGAAGTGTCGGTAGGCGATGACGATGCAGCGTGGCGAGTGCAGCGGCAAGGCCCAAAACTACGCCGCGAGCTACCCCAATGATGGAAGCCTCGGTGTGGATCCATGCGCCGCCACCGATGACTGCCTCAATGACCCACCAGGCCAGCGTCGCAATTGCGGCGATGGCGAGTGAACCTCGGCGCAGCCGCTGCACGCGTTGCGAACGCGCCGACATCAACGCCCACGCGGCCGCTGCACCAACGGCAACGAGAAGGGTGAGATCAGCAACGAACCGCATCACCCAACTGGCCGGTGCGGTCGAACTGCGTAGCGCCAGCGCTGCGGCGCGCGATGCGTCACTGGCGGCACCCACGCCAAAGGTGCTCGCCTGATTCAAGATGTGGCCGTCTGCAGACGTTACGGTCCAAGTCGCCAGGTACCAGCCGTCGGCGAGTGGCGGCAGCGCTTGCGTCACCATGCTGCCAGCAACAACCTCGGGGGCCAGGTCTACCTGCCGTCCTGTCGAGTCAACGATGCGAACCGCATCGCTCTCCAGGCCAACCTGCTCGTTGAACGTAATGCTGAAGGTGGCGGGGGTCGCTTCGACGCGGCTGCCATCCGCCGGGCTGACCTCAATCAACTCGGCGTGTGCGAGCGCCGACGCCGGCGCAAGGAGCGCGCCCAACCAGAGTACGAGCGCGGCGGTGAGGAGGCGCGCCACGCGCCCCCTCACCGTTCGCTCACCAAACACCGGGTTTGGCATCGTTCAGCGTTGAACGACTAGCGCTTCGACTTCGCGCCACCGCGAAGCCCAACGACGCTCACTACTAGGGCCATAACCGCTGCAAAGATCGCTACGTACACGAGCGGGTCTGTCGCAGTTGCCGCGGGGGTATCGGTGTGGCCATCGGTGTGGCCATCCGTTGCTGCCGCGTCGACCACAACAAACTCAGGCGCCGGGCGCTCAAGGTCGTCGTGGCTCTGCCCTGCTGCTGGAACTTCAACCCAGGCAACCGAAGCATCGCCGCAGTACTGAATCACAGGGAGCGTGTACTCCCCTGGCTCCAGCTGGAACGTTGCGTTGATGCCGAAGTCCAAGAACTGACCGTCTGGAAGCGGGCCACCCGTCCAGGTGATCGTGCCAACACGTTCGGTGTACTCCGTGCCGTACAAGGTGTACGTCGCAGGAACCATCTCCGTGGTGGAGGTCCACCCGGCAATCAGTTCTGGCTTCGCGCCAACTACCCCGTCAGGGAGCTGCACCTCTACCGCGGTGATTGCGGCGTCGCCGCAGCCGTGCGGCAGGCGCACGTGAATGACCGCGCCGCTATTCGATGGGACCTTGGAGCCATCTGGCACCGAGGCGTGGGCTGCCACTGGCAGCACCGAAACAAGGAGCAGCGCGACCGCTGCCGTGATGCTCGCGAACGAGCGAATGTGCTTCTTCATGATCTCTCCTTAACTACGTAATGATTCGCCGCCGTGCGAGGCGGCGTAGGCATTCGCTAGGAGAGCGGTGGCGCGCGCACCCCCTGGGCGAGGCCACCAAAGAGCGCTCGCAGCAAAACCGGCTGCGACGTGATGCGCTTGGGGTTTGACGCTGGGGCGACCCGCCGCATGTTCACCGCGCGCAGGCGGGCAACGACGCGCTCGACCATACGCGACAAGAGCGCTGTGCCGGCGGCGACAAGCAACTGGGCGGCAACACCGAACGCGAGGAGCGTTGGTCCGTAGCCGCTAGTGAGCCCCGCCACGACATCGCCGAGGCTCGACCCGTGGGCCAGCCGCTCAAGCACCTCAACGGCGATGTAGGCGCTTAGCTGCAGGGCGGCGATCGTGACGTAGCGCCGACGCATAGAGGTTGCGCCAGTTGCACCACGCGCTGATGTGACCACCAGCAGCGCCACAAGGAGCGAAACGAACACTGGGGTCAGCGAAAGCCAGTTGTGCCCCGTGTCCTCCAGCACGTGAAGGAGTACCTGTGGGTCTCGGAATGTTGCTGCGTAGGCAAGTGTATGGCCAAGGAGAAGCCCGGTCAGTGCCCAGGCAACGGCTGCTACACGCCGATAGCTGCTCATCTCGCCGTCACCACTTCTGGAATTGACTCCCAACCCTCAGCGAGGGCAACTCGCTGCAGGGCACGGTCTGGCGCGACCACGACTGGACGTTCTGCAAGGCGCAGGAGCGGAATATCTGCGGCGGTGTCGCCAAATGCTGCAAGGATTGCACCGCCCGCCGCCGCCGCGCGCACCGCAGCCGCCTTCTCTTCGCCCGATTGCGTTGGCGCGGCGAGCTTCCCGGTGGCGATGCCGTCAACTACTTCGAATGGCGTGCCGAGTGCGATGGTGGCGCCAAGCCGGCGTGCAAAGGCTGCGGCAATCGGCTGATAGCCACCCGTGGCAAGAACCAGTTCGGTGGTTGGGTCGATCGCTTGTGCCGTGGCGAGTGTTGCCTGCACTGCGGTGATCGCTTCGATACGTCGGGCTGGCCAGAGCAGATGCTCCACCACCCACTCCCCCATGACGGCGAGCTGCTCGGCAGGCAAACCGCGTAGCAACTTGGTCTGATCCTCGAGCCAGCGGGCGCGGAAGCGCTCCTTGTTCATGAGGCCACTGCGGGCGAGGAAGACAATTGGTAATCGCACGGTAATGAACCGGCTCGCCGCGGCACTTGGGTAGTTCGCGCGGATCCATTGATGCACGCCACGCCAGGTTTCGGCGGTGGTAAGCGTGCCATCCATGTCGCTGACAACAATCGGTCGGGTCATGGGGCAAGTATGCGAGCAAAAAGAGAGAGGCGCCCAGGTTGCCCTGGACGCCTCTCGAACGATCCTCGACGGATCGCCAGTTAGTTACTTCTTCTTGGCTGCCTTGCGTCGCTTGCGCTTCGCAGGGGCCTTCTTGGCAACCGACTTCTTGGCTGCCTTGCGCTTCTTGCGCTTGGCTGGGGCCTTCTTGGCAACAGCCTTCTTCGCCTTGCGCTTCTTGCGCTTGGCTGGGGCCTTCTTGGCAACTGCCTTCTTGGCTGACTTGCGTCGCTTGCGCTTCGCAGGAGCCTTCTTGGCAACAGCCTTCTTGGCCGACTTGCGCTTCTTGCGCTTCGCTGGGGCCTTCTTAGCAACTGCCTTCTTGGCGGCCTTGCGCTTCTTGCGCTTGGCTGGAGCCTTCTTGGCAACTACCTTCTTGGCCTTACGCTTGGTGGCAGGCTTACGCTTCGCAGCGGCCTTGCGCTTCTTCTTTACTGCCATGTTCTGGACCTCCACTCTGGCCAGCCCGACGAGCGGCCTGGCCATACTCCACCCCAAAACTGGGGCTTGTTGAAAAGTAAAACACAATGTGGATAAGTGCAAGCCCTTTTGTGCGTGGCGCAACAGGGTTG
>CAJARA010000039.1 GCA_903944295.1 uncultured Chloroflexota bacterium | reverse complement strand
TACGAGGATGAAGGCGCCCGTCTGGCGATTGGAGAGGTAAGGGTCAACGAAGAGCGGCTTGGTGGAGCGGAGGCGGATGCGGCCGATCTCGTTGAGGGCGAGGCCCTCAACTCCCTCCACGCGGTGGAGCGTGTTGATGTCAATGCGGTAGTCGATCTGCTTCACCACCGCGCGTGCCCAGCGGGTGGTGTGCTTGATCGCATACGTCTTCCCAGCTGTTAGCGGCGCGCTCTCATCCATCCAACAGACCTGCGCATCAATGTCTTGCATCACCGCGGGCACGTTATTCGGCCGGCAGAGCATGTCGCCGCGGCTGATATCGATTTCATCATTCAACGTGATCGTCACCGCCATCGGCGGGTACGCCTCGCTCACCGGGCCATCTGCGGTCTCAATGGTTGCGATCTCGGTCTCGAGGCCGGCGGGGAGGGCGCGGATGCGATCGCCAGGCTTCAGCACACCAGAGGCAATCGTCCCTGCGTATCCGCGGTAATCGCGGTTCTCGTGTGACTGTGGGCGCACCACGTACTGCACGGGGAAGCGCACGTCTACAAGGTTGCGGTCGCTCGCAACGTGGAGCCGCTCAAGGTGGCTTAGCAGCGGCGCACCGTCAAACCAGGTCATCTTCTCTGATCGCGTCACCACGTTGTCGCCACTGAGGGCAGAGAGCGGGATGAAGGTGAGATCACGCAGTCGGAGTCGCGCGGCGAACTCGGTGAACTCGCGGCGAATGTTTTCGAAGATCTCTTCAGACCAGTCCACAAGGTCCATCTTGTTGACGCAGACCACCATATGCGGCACGCCAAGCAGTGTGGCGATAAAGGCGTGGCGTCGACTCTGCTCCGTCATCCCCTTTCGCGCATCAACCAAGACGAGGGCAACGTCTGCTGTAGACGCTCCGGTGACCATGTTGCGGGTGTACTGGGTGTGGCCAGGGGTGTCGGCAATGATGAACTTGCGGCGTGGGGTAGCGAAGTAGCGATAGGCAACATCAATCGTGATCCCCTGCTCACGCTCGGCGCGCAGGCCATCCGTAAGAAGTGAAAGGTCGGTGTACTCATCACCGCGCTCGCGGCTGACGCGCTCAACAGATTCAAGCTGATCGGAGAAGAGCGACTTCGAATCAAAGAGGAGTCGCCCGATCAGCGTGCTCTTTCCGTCGTCAACGGATCCTGCCGTGGCGAAACGAAGAAGGTCGGCCTCCATCAGAAGTAGCCCTCCTTCTTCCGGTCTTCCATCGCCGCTTCAGAGACCTTGTCGTCACCGCGCGTTGCGCCGCGCTCGGTGATGCGGACCGCAGCGATCTCGTCTACAACTTTCGCCACCGTGTCGGCAACAGATTCAACGGCGGCGGTGAGGTTCGCGTCACCCATGGTGCGATAGCGGACGCTCCGCGTCTGGGAGGTCTCACCGGACTTCAGCGGCACAAACTCGTTGACGGCGTAGAGCATGCCGTCACGCTCCACAACTTCGCGCTCAGCGGCGAGGTAAAGCGACGGGATCTCAATCTCCTCTTCGGCGATATACGACCAGATGTCCAACTCCGTCCAGTTAGAGAGGGGGAAGACGCGGATGCTCTCGCCAGGGAAGACCCTCCCGTTGTAGAGACTCCAGATCTCTGGACGTTGGTTTTTTGGATCCCACTGGCCAAACTCATCGCGGAAGGAGAAGACGCGCTCCTTGGCGCGGGCCTTCTCTTCGTCGCGGCGACCGCCGCCGAAGAGCGCGTCGAACTTCTCGCGCGCCGCCGCCTCCAACAGGACTGGCGTCTGGATGCGGTTACGCGAGCCGTTCGGCTCCTCTTTCACGACACCGCGCTCAATCGCATCTTGCACCGAAGCAACGACGAGTCGTAGTCCGAGCTGCGCCGCCCAGCGATCACGAAACGCAATCACTTCGGCAAAGTTCAGTCCGGTGTCAACGTGCATCACTGGAAACGGGATCGGCGCGGGGGCAAACGCCTTGCGCGCAACATGCAACATGACGATGGAGTCCTTCCCGCCAGAGAAGAGGAGGCAGGGGCGCTCCATCTCCGCCGCAACCTCGCGGAAGATATGGATGCTCTCCGCCTCCAGGGCGGCGAGCTGGCTCATCACGTGGCTCTTCATCGTGCGCTCCTCATTCCGCTGATTCTGCCGCACTCGCGCCAGTCGCACCTGCGCCGCTCGCACCGTCTGGCCCAAAGCCCGCCGCGTCAAGGAGCGCACGCACCTCGTCGGCACGGTCTGGGTGGCAGACGACAAGGTCTGGGAGAAGGAGTTCTGGGACGTTATATCTGAGCGGTGACCCGTCCAGTCGTGTGGCAACCAGGCCCGCCGCTAACGCCACCGCCACGGGAGCCGCCGAATCCCACTGATACTGGCCGCCAGCGTGGATGTAGGCGTCAGCCTCGCCGCTCACCACCGCCATCACTTTCACTCCAGCAGAGCCCATCGGTACGAGCGTTGCCGAACCCGCTACCTCCAGCGCTGCGATAAAGGCTGGTGGTCGCGAGCGACTCACCGCAATGCGCAACGCTCCCTCTGGGCTTGGCGGCACCTCTGGTGGAGCGTCGCTGCTGTAGATCACGCCACGCGCCGGGAGCCCCACAACACCAAGCACCAGACCGTGATCGCGCTCCCATAGCGCCACGTGCACCGCAAAATCGTCACGCCAGGCTCCAGTGTCATCTTGTTCACCAAACTCACGTGTGCCATCGAGCGGATCAATGATCCAGACGCGATCGGCGCGTAATCGGCGCGGATCATCTGCCGCCTCTTCTGACAGGATGGCATCCTGCGGGTGTGCCTCTCGAAGGAGAGACGTTATCGCCTCGTGCGCCATCTGATCGCCGCGATCTCTCAGTTGATCCGCAGGAACACGCACCGCATCTGCAGCGCCTGGCTGACGGAGTGCGATAAGGAGCCTGCTAGCGACCTCCGCCGCACGGATTGCGCTCGGCCCATCGTCAGCGTATTCGTGCGTAACGTCGTCTCCCATGAACGAGAGCGTAGAGGGTAATCTCGCCATATGGGGGATATGCGTGATCCAGGAAGCGTCGTGCTTGACGAGCACCAACTTGATCGCCTCGAGCTCGTGCTCTCTGGATTTCTTCCTCAGCACTCGCTCCGCGTCCCAACGCCGTCTACTGGCGCAACACTGCTAGATCCAGAGAACACCCCTGTGGCCAAGGTCCTCGATGGTGTGGCTGCCCCGCTGCAACCTCTAGCACGCGGCTACGGAGCTGCCTGGAGGCAAGACCTTCGCGTCTCGACAGCGGCGATCGCAACGCGCTCTGGAGGGGTTGTCGCGGTACTCCCTCTTACCGCACCGCCCCGAACAGAACAGATCAGTGCGCTCATGCGAACTGCGGCTGAGTTGCGCCCAGCGGCGCCGAGTGCACTAATTGCAATCCTCAGATCACGGATTGAATCGCCGCAAGCACGCTTGCGACCTAACACGCTGACTGAACTTGTGCTTAGGATCCGAGACGACCTGCGTACGACGCATCCGAACGTTGTAACCGACGTTGTTGTGGTTCCATGGCCTGCCGACGGCTCAGTTGATCTCGCTGAACTTCGCTTTGCTACGAGTGACGATGCAGTGCTGCCGCTAGATTCCACTGAACGAGATCTATTGGACTACCCGGCGCCAAGTCAAGATTTTTTCTCCCAGGCTCGTGAAGGCCTGCATCACTGCGGGGCAGTTGTCCTCTTCACCGGGTTATCTGGCTCAGGGAAGTCCACGATCGCACGTGCCCTCTCTGAGGCGCTCCTTGACCAGCACGCCGCGGTTGACCTCTTGGACGGTGACGTGATGCGGCGAAGGATTTCACCAGCGCTTGGATTTGATCGCGCAGCAAGAATCCAGAATGTCATAAACATCGGGGAGGTTGCACTAACCTCCGCACAGAGTGGATCCATTGCAATCGCGGCACCCATAGCTCCGTTTGATGAAGCGCGGCAGTCCGTCCGCGCAGCAGTTCCACGCGAGATTCCATTCCTGCTGATCCATGTGAGCACGCCGCTCAACGTGTGTGAGGCGCGCGACCGAAAGGGTCTTTATGCTCGCGCGCGAGCTGGTGAGATCAAGGACTTCACTGGAATCTCATCGCCGTTTGAGGTCCCTCATGACGCAGATCTGACGATTGATGCGTCAAACGTTTCAGTTGAAGATGCTGTTGCTGATATTCTGAAACTTCTGATTGCAAGAGTATCGGTAAAGGAAGCGTAGCGTTCCGGCTATCTGATCAATCGTCGAAGCCTCCGCGCGATACTTGTGATCACTCGCTGGGCGGCAACCGTCAGTAGCTGGAGCGTGGTTGCTCGCTGAAGATCGTACGGTTCACCCCACGCTGGCACTTTGCTCCCCGACTCATACCCTCGGGTTGCGCCGCTCGCAAAGAGCACGCCGATCGCAGCGCGTGCCGCGATTTCAGGCGTTACGCTGACGCGTGTTCCACTCTCCGCGCTGTCCTCCTGCTGCGCGCCTCCACCCTCTGTCAGCAAGAGAGAAGTGTCGCCGTACACCTTGACCCCGATTGATTGAATTGACTCAATCATCTCCTGCGCTACACGGTTCGCCTCATCGAGCGCCCAGCGCGGCGTCGTAATACGCGGTTCATCTTTCAACGGGGAGCGTCGCTTCAAGTGCGTCGCGGCCCCTCGAGACATCAGCTGATAGCGCAATGAAGGGGCAAGACCTGCATCCGCGAATTGCTGATTAAATGCGCGGACCACTTCAATCTCCTCAAGGGTCATTGACCGGTTCGGTGTATCGCGATGTCCTGTCAATGTCTCAGTTGGGATGCCAAGCAGCTGTTCAAACGTTCGCAGAATGCCATCGTGATCACGATCGTCAATTACAACGACATGTGTCCCGTCCGTGCTGGCGGCGGCACTCCAGCGCGCCACGAGCGCATCGTGCCGCTGCCGTGACCAGAACCGCTTGGCGTGGGTAGATTCTGGGGCCTTTAGTACGTCGGCGAGCCAGTCGCCGTAGCCCACGCGTGCACCCTCTTGCACGTTCTGCTGCCAACGTGAAGCGAGAATCTTGCCAAGTGGGCGCAGTGTGACCACAACATGTACCCGCTCGCCTCCAAGTGCCGCAACAATTTCGTGTGCCTGCTCTGCTGACGCACCAGCAAAGAATTCACTGCTGATCAGGACGGTTTCGTTGCGATGCGAGGCAACCTCCTTAACCAGCGACCGCCAATGGCGCATGGATGGTGGGCGACCCGTGCTCGGGTGTTCTCGTCGCGTTACCGCAAAGGCCGCGGTTGATGGCTGCACTCCAGGGCCCGCATAGTGCACCCCAGCACTCGCTAGTAGAGCGCGCTGCGCATGACAGGCGCCCTGTAACGCGCTGGTCCCGGTTTTTGGAGGGCCGATGTGTAGGAGCACGCTCCCCTTAGGGATCGCTCGTGGATCAGCCAGCGCGTTACTTCGGTTCATCTTGGACGATCCGCTACACGGATTCGCAGCCACTTTGGTAGCGAACGCTTCAGGAGATGACGGATCAGTTTGGAGGTTGGAATCTTCCGTAAGACACGTGCCTCGACACTCTGACCCCCCACTCCAACTGCCTGCAGCGCAGAGAGGACAAGCTCCCCAGCAAGTCGTGGCGTGACCATGACACTAGATGAACTTGAACTTCGGGCGTCCGTCGCTTCGGGCAGTGAGACAAGCGACTCAAGATCTCCCATAACATGCACTCCTGAGGCCTTGATGCCATCAACGATTGTGCGAGACCAGGCCGCAACTTTCCGCTGTGCCTCCCCATGAAGAACTACCTTCTCTCCCTCGCGATAGGAGCGATCTGTAATTAGGCCTTTGGAAATACGGTCATATGGCCAACCAATTTTCTTGCGTTCATCTTCGTACAGAAGTCTTGAGGGGTCGCTCTCAATTGCCATCCCGCGTGACGACTGACTACCATCAAACATCCCAGCACGATGCATAGCGTCATGTGCAGCGCGAACGACCTCTGCCTCTTGCAGCGTAAGGGACTCATTGGCTACGCGTCGCATAGCAAGAGTATCTTTTGGTACACCGATGATTTCTTCAAATGAACGATAAAGGAATTCAGGATGCTGGTCATTTGCAACAATAACGCTGACATTATCAACACCAAACTCTGCAGACCAGCGGAGTATTAATTTGTCGTGAGCGTGCCTCTGGCGAAAAGCCCGCCCAAACGCATCAGACGGCTGCTCACTAAACACTAATGCTACCCAATCTTCGAACGGGGGCATCACTTGGGCGCGCACAAACTGCTGCCACTGCCCTGGAATGATCTTTGCAATAGGTCGCAGCGTCACGAGCACTTTGACTCTCTGCCCTGGGCGGACCTCCCGGAGTAGTTGATGCAGATCCTTGATTTGAAATTCTTGATATCTACAGAAGTGTTCGGAGCTGAGGATTAATTTCCCCCGTGCTGCGCTGTGAATGATGTGTGAGAGCTGACTGCTCGTCAGTGATTTCGTCTCTCCCTGAAATCGACGTTCACCGCTTAACCGAAGGAACTCCATTGAGGAAGTATTTAGTTGTTCACGCCCCTCGTCATGCAGGTAAATCCGACCGAGTCGTTGTAGCGCAACTTGTGCGCGGAGCGCAGCCTGTTGAATACCGGTTGTCCCAGTTTTATGCGGGCCAATGTGAAGAAGGATCTCTCCCTCGTCGTTATGGTCAAAGCTTGCTGGCACGATTCACCCCCGCCAATGTGCTCCCATAGATCCTGCGCCTGTCCACACGAGTATGATGGATGAATGCGGCTGACAAATCGAACCGACTATGCGCTTCGGGCAGCGCTGGAGCTGGCCGCCTCTGAGGGGGAGGCCCTGACCACGAGCGCGCTCGGGAAGGCGCAGACCATTCCGGCCTCATACCTCGGCGCTGTGCTTGCAGATCTACGCCGCGGGGGGATCGTGAAGGCACGGCGCGGTCCTGAGGGGGGCTGGACGCTCGCCAAGGGGGCAAAGGAGATCAGCCTTGCCGACGTGATTCGCGCAGTTGACGGCACCCTCGCGAACGTTGCGGGGACGCGCCCAGAGAAGCTCTCGTACAAGGGTGCAGCGAAGGGGCTGCGCGCGGCGCTCGTTGCCGTGCGCGCAGCAGAGCGCGAAGTGCTTGAGAGCATCTCCCTGGCTGACGCCGTAGCAGAGAGATTCAGCGCCCGGGTGAAGCGCCTCCTCGACGAGCCGAAGGCCTGGCGCTAGAACCTCTCCGGCACCTCACACAAGGCACTTGCGCTATGGCCAATTACCCCCTATTCTCACCAATGTTTAGTGAGATTTATCTCTCACCGCAGCATGATGAAAGGGGTTAACAATGCAGACGCTGATCCTTATCGCCATCGCGGGGCTCGCCGCCCAGCTAGTGGATGGTTCGCTTGGAATGGGCTACGGCCTCACCTCGTCCACCCTGCTCATCTTTGCCGGGCTTACCCCAGCGATGGCCTCAGCCTCTGTGCATCTTGCAGAAGTAGGAACCACTGCGCTATCAGGGGTCGCACACCACCGCTTTGGCAACGTTGAATGGCACGCTGTGCGACGCATTGCAATCCCCGGTGGGATTGGCGCATTCCTCGGCGCAACTTTCCTCTCGTCACTTTCAACGGAGGCGGCGAAGCCGCTCGCCAGCACGCTCTTATTCGCCCTTGGAATCTACGTACTGCTTCGATTCCTCTTGGGGAAGGTCCGGGTTGAGCGCAAGGGTCGCCCAGGTCTAAAGTTTCTTGCGCCGCTCGGCTTTATTGGTGGATTCATTGATGCAACGGGGGGCGGCGGATGGGGACCAGTCACTACACCAACACTTCTTGCCGATGGTCGCCTCGCACCGAACCGCGTGATTGGTACGGTGAGCGCAAGCGAGTTCATCGTTGCACTCTCAGCGAGCGTTGGATTCTTTGCCTCGCTCGGAGGCGAGGGGGTAAAGGTCGAGTTCGTCCTCGCGCTGCTTGCCGGCGGTCTCATTGCTGCACCGATAGCTGCATACATGGTGCGCCATCTTAATCCCCGCATCCTCGGGGTCACCGTTGGAGGGTTTATCTGCTTCACCAATGCGCGCGTCATCATGGGCGCTGCGGGTATTGAGGGGAACACGTTTGTCCTTGTGTACGCAGGAATTGTGGCTGTCTGGGTCGGGGCACTCGTCTACACCGTACTGAAGGTCCGCAGCGAGGGTGGCACTCGCGCAACGCGTTGACAATCTCTAAGAGATAGCGCACCTTTCTCTCGTGGAGACAAGTGAGATTGTGAGAGCTACCGCTGACCGAGTGATACATATTGGCGCACCTAAGTGCGGGTCAACTGCACTTCAAGAGGCGTTTAAGGCGAATCGCGAGGCGATGCGCGCGTCAGGCGTGCAGTACATCGGCCACCAGGCTCACTGGGTTGATGCAGCGAAAGGCGCCGTTGGGGCACGTGACCGTGTTACTGGTAGGCCTGTAGATCGCGCTGAGTGGCAGAAACTGCTCCGTGAAGTCGCCTCCGTGAACGGCGGCACAGCCCTTATCAGTAGTGAATGGTTTGCGGGTGCACCTGACGATCGAGTGCGCGCAATCGTTTCGGAACTTGATGCTCATCGCCTGCACGCTGTTCTCCTCATCCGGCCACTCACCCGTACCCTCCCCTCCGCATGGCAGCAGGGTCTCAAGCTCGGCGGGAGTGAGCGGCTCGCAGAGTGGTTGGAGATGGTGCTGCATGACCCAACGAGCGCGCGTGCGTCACGCGTCTGGTCTAAACACCGATACGACATCATCGCAAAGCGCTGGGCGGACGTTCTTGGTCCAGATCGTTTCAGCGTGATCGTTGCAGATGAGAAGGAGCCGAACTACATCTTCTCAACGTTTGGCGAACTTCTTGGCTTGCCGCCCGGCACACTAGCTGCGCCGCCGAAGCGAACCAACCCTTCGCTTTCAGCGTTTGAGGCGGACACGCTATCTGAGCTGAACAAACTCTATTTTCAAGGGGGCGGCACACTCCGCGACTACCGCTCCGGCATCCTCCGAACCTTTGATGGGTACGTCAACAGCCTACGGAGTGGCCCACTAGAACGCAGCGTTATTCCAAACGAACAGCTTGAGGCCGTACGGCGGGTAAACGCTGAAATCGTTGCTGGGATCCGATCAATTGGCTGTGCTGTAGCTGGCGATCTCGACCAGTTTGCCGCTGCAGGTCAAGATGCCTCGAGCGCTGATGGCGTGGTCGGAGCCGCGGGGCTGGCGCAGCGAGACGCTGATGTGCGCAGCGCTGCAGGGATGATCTACGCCCTGATGGTGACCACTGGCATCGCTGACCCCGCTACGCCACTCCCAGGATTTGGTGGGCGGGCGGAGCGGCTGAAGCACCAAGGAGCCTCACTGTTGCGCCGAAGCCTCCGTACTGCGCTGCGCGCGATTCGTCGCTGACGAATTCGCTCTGCATCGCGGCCGAAAGATTGACGACCGCTTAACGCCCGCCGCGAGCGATCTCGCCGCCACCGATGCGCTGCGCGATCCAGACGGGGATGACGGAGACAAGGACAAGGAGTAGCGCGACCACGTTGACCACAGGGAGCTGATAGGAGCGCTGCAGCTCGCTGAACACCCAGATTGGGAGGGTGCGCGCGCCCGGTCCGGCGGCGAAGAGGGTGACGATCACTTCGTCAAATGAGAGCGCGAAGGCGAGCAGACCTCCAGAGAGGAGTGCGGTGCGCATCCCTGGCAGCGTGATGCGACGGAAGGTCATCCATGAGTCGGCGCCAAGGTCTGCGGAGGCCTCCTCTGGGCTGCGCGGAAGTCGGCGCAGACGCGCCACCACATTGTTGTAGGCCACCACAACACAGAAGGTGGCATGGGCGATCACGATAGTGTGGAGGCCAAGGTCAATGCCGAAGAGCTTGAAACTGCTCTGCAGTGAGATTCCTGTGACAACGCCCGGAAGTGCAATCGGGAGGACAAAGAGGAAAGAGATCGAGTTTTTTCCAAAGAAGCTGTAACGCTGCATTGCGAGTGCCGCGAGTGTGCCAAGGATCAACGCGAGTAGAGTTGAGATGGTAGCCACCGTGAGCGAGTTTGCAAGCGCGTCTCTGATCGCGGGGCTCCCCGCCGCTTCACCGAACCAGTCCAACGTGAAGCCGCTCGGTGGCCACCCACCGAGGGGACTCGCATTGAATGCGTACACCGCAAGGATCACCAGCGGAAGATAGATAAAGACCATCACAGCGCCAGTGAAGATGCGTAGGGCAGCTCGAACAAGCGGCGACTCAACCATGCTCACTCCCCCGCCACATTAGAGCGATTCAAATGCGCCGAGGCGGCGCGCAAAGAGGAGGTAGCCGATCATGACCACGATCGGCACGAATGAGAAGGCGGCCGCAACGGGAAAGCTGCCGAGTGCTGAGTTGTCATAGATCACGTTGCCAATAAACTTCGCGTCCGAGACAAGATCAGGGACGATGTAGTCGCCGATGCTCAGCGAGAAGGTAAAGATGGAGCCGGCCGCCAGAGCTGGGATCAGCTGCGGGAAGATGACGCGACGGAATGTGATCCAACCGCGACCGCCAAGGTCGGCGGACGCCTCAAGCAGCGAGTTTGGAATTCGCTCAAGTCCCGCATACACCGGAAGAATCATGTACGGGAGCCAGAGATAGGTGAGAACTAGCCACGAGTTTGCAATCTCCGTCAGCCCAGGTCCCTCCAAGCCGAACGGTGAGATCGCCCAGCCGAGCAGGCCGTTTGTCTGCAGGATGGTCCGCCAGGCGTAGATCTTGACGAGATACGAGGCCCAGAGCGGCATGGTGACGGCGACCAGGAGGAGTGCGCGCTTCCGCGGCGAGGCGATCCGCGCCATGTAGTACGCCACTGGCAGCGCAATTGCCGCTGCAGAGATGGTTACGAGTAGTGCGATACCAATGGTGCGTGCGGCAATCGTGAAGTAGACAGGATTGCTGAAGATCTGCACAAAGGCATCGAGTGTCCAGTTAAACGGCTCCACCTTCCCAGTGAACGAGTCCTTCGACCAGAAGGCGTGCATCAAGAGGATGAGGAGTGAGCCGAGATAGACAACGCTGATCCAGCCGAGCGGGCCAGCGAGGAGCGCGCCTAGGGTTGCGCGTGGGTGTCGGTTGAACCAACCGGTGATACGCCGAATCATGATCGCGACGCCTGTGAATAGAAAAGACGGGGCCCCCCGAGATGCATCATCTTCGAGGGGCCCCGTCCAGGTTCAGCGCTAGCTACGAGGCTCAGTTGCCGCGCAGCGTCGTCCATGCTTCAACCCAATCGTCTTGGGTCTTGCAGGTCGTTGCTGCATCGGCATCGTCGCAGTCTTCCCGCGGCGTTGCCCAGTACCAAATGCTCTCCCAATACGCTTCGTCGCTCGCGTGGGTCAGCTCGCAGTGACCCGGGGCGATCGTCTCAGCGTAATCACACGCAGCCTCGCTCGTGGCGGCCTCACCGAAGAAGACCGTCGCTTGGCCGTTCGCCTCAGCGGACATCATGTGATTCATCCAGAGGTACATGCAGTTTGGATTCGCGGCCTTTGTTGCCATCATCCAGGTGTCTGACCAGCCGGTCGACCCCTCTTCTGGCATCACCGTCTCGACCTTCGGCGCAGTTGTGTCGCCGCCGAGAACGTTTGCCATGAACTGCCATGTGGTGCCGATCACGAGATCGCCGCTTGCAAAGCCGGCAACCTGGTCGGCATAGCTACCCCAGTAGATCACCCCAAGATCTCGCTGCTTCTCAAGCAGGTCAATCGCGGCGGCGAACTGCTCTTCGTTGAGCTGGTATGGGTTCTTGATGCCAAGCTCTGGTCGCTTTGCCATCAGGTGGATTGCAGCATCAGCAATGTAGATTGACGAATCGTAAATGCTGATCTTCCCGTTGACAGCAGCGGTGCCGTCCCAAACCGCATCCCACGAAGTTGGGGCGGTGGTTACGACATCGGTGTTCCACATCAAGAGGTTTGGTCCACGGCCGTGTGGCACGCCATACGGCATGCCGTCCTTGGAGTTGTGCGCCTGATTCTTCAGGCCACTAAACACTGCCGCGTAATTTGAGAGCAGATCAACATTCACTGGCGCAACGTCACCAGCCGTCATCAGTCGAACTGACGCGTCGCCAGAGAACGAACCGCCGTCATACTGCCCCGACTGGAGCAGCTGAACGCCGTTGTTTGAATCGGTCATCGCGGTAACGTTGACCTTGCAACCGGTCTCCGCTTCGAACGGATCAACCCAGTTGAAGCCTTCGTACTCTCCGCGCTCTGCGTAGCCTGGCCAGATAATGAGGTTGAGCTCGCCCTCGGCCGCACCGAGCGCTTCAAGCCAACCGGCCGGCTTCTCATCACCCGATGGCGCGGCGCTCTCGCCGGTGCTACCGCCGCATGCGGCCACCAGGAGTGCGAGCACTGCCAACAGGGTTACTCCCTTGAATCGCTTCATGTTCCCTCCGCTACCTACGCTGGAGCCACCTGCGGATCATCCGCAAGGGTCAGCACGTGTCCCCGCTTCCACGTGAGTCGGACGGCCCGACCCTGCGCGGAGAGCGCTTCCATTGACGACTCCTTCAGGTTCTGCTGGGTCACCATCAGGTCGCCGCCCATGTCTAAGGCAATGATAAAGCGTGTTTCGGCTCCTAGGTAGACCACCGTTTTGATCTTGCCGAGCGCCGAATGCTCGTCCGCCCCCACCTTGTCCGTAGGTTCGCCGAGGCGGATCTTCTCTGGCCGAATCGCAAAGCGCCCAGCCTTGCCGAGGAGCGCCTGCGCCGCCTCAGCGGCGATCAGGTTGGAGCTCCCCACAAAGCCGGCAACAAAGGCGGTGAGAGGGTGTTCGTACACCTCAGCCGGCGCACCGATCTGTTCAATGCGCCCGCGATTGAAGACGGCGAGCCGATCACTCATCGTCAGCGCCTCCTGCTGGTCGTGGGTGACGTAGATGAAGGTAATGCCGACCTCACTCTGGATCGCCTTCAACTCAATCTGCATCTCTTCACGCAACTTCAGATCAAGCGCGCCGAGTGGTTCGTCCAGAAGTAGGACGCGCGGACGATTGACGAGCGCGCGCGCAAGCGCAACGCGCTGGCGTTGGCCGCCGGAGAGCTGTGCTGGGCGGCGCGAGTCGTACCCCTCAAGGCGCACCATGCGCAGTGCATCCTTGACGCGCACCGCACGCTCGGAGGATGGAACGTGGCGCACCTCAAGCCCGTAGGCAACATTCTCTGCAACGCTCATGTGCGGAAAGAGGGCGTAATCCTGGAAGACGGTGTTGACGTCGCGATCGAATGGTGGAAGATCGGTGACATCTTCGCCGTGAAGGAAGATGCGACCAGAGGTTGGTCGCTCAAAGCCAGCGATCATGCGCAGCGTGGTCGTCTTTCCGGAACCGGATGGGCCGAGCAGCGAAAAGAACTCGCCGTCCCTCACCTCAAGGTCAATCCCAGCAACCGCGGCAGCGTCACTCGCTCCGCCGAATTGCTTCGTGATCCCCTCCAGCCGAATGGCTGGCACGCCGTGACTTGTGGCTCCCATGGCGGAGAGCCTATCAGGCGGGGTCGGTGATACCAAACTGCATCGCGGCGAGCGAGGCGTAGAGGCCGCCCGCGCGGCGCAGCTCGTCATGGCGGCCGCGCTCCACGATCACGCCGTGGTCGAGGACGAGAATCTGGTCGGCAGAGGCAACGGTGCTGAGGCGGTGCGCAACGGCAATGGTGGTGCGACCGTTCATGGCGCGCTCGAGCGCCTCTTGTACGTGGCGCTCGGATACTGAGTCGAGCGCCGACGTTGCTTCGTCAAGGAGCAAGATCGGCGGATCCTTCAAGAGAACGCGCGCAATGGCCAAGCGCTGTCGCTCGCCACCAGAGAGCTTGTAGCCGCGCTCTCCAACAATCGTGTTGAGACCCTGCGGTAGCTCGTGAACACGGCCATCAAGTGAAGCACCCTGAAGTGCCGCCCAGAGCTGTTCGTCTGTTGCGTTTGGTCGTGCGTAGCGCAGGTTATCGCCGATGCTCGCGTGTAAGAGGTGCGTCTCCTGTGTCACCACGCCAATAACTTCACCGAGCGACGAAAGCTTGATCTGCCGCACGTCGCGTCCATCAATCAGCACGCTGCCACTCTTCGTGTCCCAGAAGCGCGGGATGAGGCTGAGGATCGTGCTCTTCCCAGATCCCGATGGACCAACAAGCGCCGTCAGGCTTCCCGGTTCTGCACTAAACGTGATCTCTTGCAGCGCAAAGGTGTCGCGGCGCGCTGATATGTCTGCTCCTGGCGGCTGCGGGTATCGGAACGAGACGTTGCGTAGCTCCACTCCGCCACGCACTGAGGCGCGTTGCAGCTGTGCAGCATCAGGCGCGTCAACAATCTCGGGCACGAGATCGAGGTAGGCAAAGATGCGTTCAAAGAGTGCGAGACTTCCACCGATCTCTACCTGAAGGCCGAGGAGCGACGCGAGGGGGAAGAAGAGGCGGCTCTGCAGTGTGGTGAAGGCGACGATGTCACCGATGGTTGGCGCGTCCGGCGCCCCAGTTGCGGCAAGCGTTCCGGCAACAAAGTAGACGAGCGCCGGGATGCCGCTGAAGACGACCTGCACCACTACGCCGACCCAGCGGCCAGTGAGCGCTTGGCGCAGCTGCAGCGTTGCAAGGTCGCCCGAACGTTGCGTAAAGCGCTCGGCCCCCGCCTCAGCGCGGCCGAACGACTTTGCCAGGAGCGCGCCGCCAACGGAGAGGTGCTCTTCGGCGATCGAGGTGAGGTCGGCGAGCGCACCCTGCACCTCGGCGCTCGCCTTACGTCGCGCAGCAGATGCCTTTGAGCTGAAGTAGAGGAAGATTGGCGCAACGGAGAGGCTCACCGCCGTCAGGCGCCAATCAATGAGCGTCATCGCAACGAGCGTGGAGAGCACCACCGCGATGCTGGAGGCGAGGTTCGCCGCCGCATCAGAGACAACCGACTGCACGCCAGAGACATCGTTGGTGAGTCGGCTCTGGATCTCTCCCGTGCGCGTTTCCGCAAAGAAGCGGATCGGCATCGACTGCACGTGGGTAAAGAGCGCATTGCGCAAGTCGCGCATCACGAACTGACCCACCGATGCGGTAAGCCACGCCTGCGCCAGCCCGATCCCCCCGTTAATGATGGGGACGACCACCATCAGCCCTGCGTAGATGGCGAGGAGGCCGATATCTCTCTTTGGGATCGCTTCGTCGATGAGGAGCTTCAGTAGGTACGGGTTGGCGAGACCGAGGATGCTCGAGCCAAGGATTGCGACGCCAATAACGGCGAGCCTCCCGCGATACGGTCCGAAGAAGTGTGTTGCGCGGCGCAGGAGCGGGAGTGCAGCGCCAACCGGCTTTGTTGGCCCCGTTTCGTCACCACCGAACGGGTGTCCGCCACCCCGCCCCGGACCCATCCCGCCACCCATCAGCGCGGCATACGTTGGCGCAGAGAGAAGGGGTGGGGTCTCATCGGGTGCATTCTACCCTGCCGCCACTCGTGAGTAAGCCTCGTAACTCCCAGACGCTGAGTATGGATTACCTATTTTGGTGAACCAACCATAGGGTGCTGATATGTGGAAGTCAGGGTTCGGATGTTTAACCGCCGTAACCGCTGGCATGGCCCTCTTCATCTCCATGGTGCTCGTCATTAGCGGCGCAACGCACGCACCGGGTGAAACAACTCCCCAAGTCGCCACTGCTTCACCAGCGAGCGTCTCTTTTGATATTGAACTCGGAGACATGTACATCAAGCCGGCCACCATCACCGTGCCGAACGGCGCAAACGTGGTGCTGCACATCACCAATACTGGCGTCATGCCGCACGACTTCAGGACTGAGGGTGGCGCTGCGACTCCTCTGATCAGCCCTGGCGCATCATCTGATCTCACCGTTGGCCCGATCACCGCGAGCAACGCCGCTTGGTGCACCATCGCTGGGCATAAGCAGGCGGGGATGAACCTTGCAATCGTTGTCACTGGCGGCGCTACTGCTGGCGCG
Organism: uncultured Chloroflexota bacterium; assembly: GCA_903944295.1. Taxonomy (GTDB): domain Bacteria; phylum Chloroflexota; class Limnocylindria; order Limnocylindrales; family Limnocylindraceae; genus Limnocylindrus. The sequence goes on along the minus strand of CAJARA010000039.1, from coordinate 8,127 downwards.
TCAAGCGCCCCTTCAGCCGCACCAATGGCTGACCTTAATGCAAAGATTGATGCCGCGGCGATGCCAGCACACGAATGGACTGGACGAAGTCCGATTCTCCCCGCCGCGAGCGGCGGCAAGCTTCATGAAGTTGCGTTTGACGCCATGGAGTCAATCATTGAGGTTGCTCCGGGTGTGACGCAAGAGATGTGGACCTTCAACGGCACCGCTCCGGGCCCTGTGCTTCGTGGAGAGATTGGTGACACCTTCAGGATCACGCTGACGAACAAGGGGAAGATGGGGCACTCGATTGACTTCCACGCGAGCAAGGTGGCATGGAGCGACGAGATGCGAACGATTCAGCCTGGCGAATCACTCGTCTATGAGTTCAAGGCGCAGTTCGCTGGAGCCTTCATGTACCACTGTGGAACTGCGCCAGCACTCCACCATATTGGTAACGGAATGTTTGGCGTGATTATCATCAACCCGCCAAACCTCCCCGCAGTTGAAGAAGAATTTTTCGTTACGCAATCAGAGCTCTACCTTGGGCCACAAGGTCAACCAGGCGACCTCACCAAAATGGTGAACGAGCAGTGGGATGCGGTGGTCTTCAACGGCTACTTCAACCAGTACAAGTTCAGCCCAATCAAGGTGTTGCCGGGGAAGCGTTACAGGATGTGGGTCTTGAACGACGGCCCAAGCGAGAACGCAGCATTCCATATTGTTGGCACCATTTTTGACACCGTCTACAAGGAGGGCGCCTACCTACTCCGCCCGAACGCAACGCATGGAGGGTCACAGGCGCTCGACCTTCAGCCGTCACAGGGTGGCTTCGTTGAGTTCACCTTCGCCGAAGATGGCCTCTACCCCTTCGTCACCCACAAGTTCGCCAACGTGGGGAAGGGTGCCCTCGGCTTCTTCGTGGTCGGCAACGCGGACGCAAGCGCGCTCGGCTCTCACTAACCCAAGGTTCCGCGCTGATCTGAACATCTGTAAGATCGGCTCATGTTTAACGTTGGCACGTTGGATTGGATGGGGATCTTCGGGGGGCTCACGAGCTTCCTTGTCATCGTTTATGTGCAAAGGCAACAGCGCATCATCAAGAGCCGTGGCACACAGCTCAGCACCATCGCGTTTGCCATCCTTGTGACATACATCTGGGCCCCCATCGGCTTTCCAAACTCAGAGTGGGCGCGCGCGCCGCTAGGAACCGATGTGATTCGCCTGATCCCCTTCATCCAGTTTGACCCAGCGCTTCTCAAGACGGCATGGCTCCCAATGCAGATTCTGATTGGCGGGGCGACGTACTTCCTCGCCGCGCTCGCACTCTATGGAGACGCTCGACGCGCACTTATTGCGGTCTTGGGAATCATGGCGCTCGGCCTTGAGATCAGCCAGGCGGCAACAAATGTGCTGAGTGGCCCGATCCCACCATTTCGCGTAGATATCCACGACATCTTGTCGCGGGGACTCGGCGCGTTCTTCGCTTTTCTGCTGATGAAGGGGGTTGCAACAGTTTGGCGCTGGCGCGTTGGCGTCCGTTCGCGTCAGTACGGCATCCGTGGGTTTATTGATAGCGTGGCACGAAGGATCTAGCGCGAGCTACACGCCGCCTTCAACGCTCCAACAAATCGCTCGCGGTCTACGCGATACACCACACGGCAGTTCGGCTCGCGCTTTGTGCCGCCGAGATGATCCACCATTGACTGGCCGCGCACGTGTCCTTCGCCGAGCATGATTTCCACGCGCAGGTTCGCTTCGCTCGTGACCATGTCTGGCTCAATCGCCACCGCCATCGCAATTGGATCAGGGAGATCAAATCCGTCAAGCTTCGTCTCGTTTCTGCAGAACTCGCGCAGCACCTTCTGAATATCCACGCAGAATGCGCCGAGTGGACCGAGCGCGCGGATCTCCGCGGCGAGCGCGTCTGAGATCACCGCATCCGCAACGGAGACGTCCCATCCGACCATCTCTAGCGGCATCCCTGACTCAAAAACGATCTGCGCCGCCTCCGGATCAACCCAGAAGTTGAATTCTGCGAGCGGCGTGATGTTGCCAGGGAGCACGCCCGTGCCGCCCATCATCACGCAGCGGCGCACCCACGAGGCGAACTTTGGCTCGGCGCGAATCGCAAGCGCAACGTTGGTGAGCGGCCCAAGTGTGACGAGATCCATGGTCCCCGGATTTGCGCGGAAGGCGTTAATCAGCGCCTGCACGCCGTCTGTTGATGTTGGCGTGCGTCCACCGAGCGGAAGGCCAATATCACCCATGCCGTCACTGCCGTGCACGTTCTGCGCCGTCACAAACGATCGAACGAGCGCTCGATCTGCGCCAGCATGGATCGGCACCTTGGCGCCACAAATCTCTGCGGTGTAAAGCGCGATCTGCGTCGCCTGCGGGAGTGGAACGTTACCCGCGACCACGGAGATTCCCACCACCTCAACGGCTGGGTTCTTGAACGCCATCACCATCGCCACGGCGTCATCAGAGGCCGTGTCGGTGTCAATCCAGAAGCGCCGCGCGGATGCCATGACTAAACGTTAGCGCGGAAGGCGTCGAACTGCCACCCATGACGCTATGGTGAGCCTATGGACAACGCCTTCCTCCTCTCGGCAGCGCTCATCTTTGTGGCGGAGCTTGGCGACAAGAGCCAGCTGATGGCGCTCGCCTTTGCTACGCGCTACCGCTTCTGGCCCACGATGCTCGGCATCTTCTTGGCGACGCTGCTGGTCCATGCCGGCTCCGTTGCGATCGGCCGCATCGCCGCGGCGGCGCTCCCTGTGGGTCCTATCAACATTGTTGCCGGACTCGCCTACCTCGCCTTCGCCGCCTGGACGATTCGTGGTGACGAACTCGGAGCAGAGAACGAAGCGCGAGCGCAGCGGGAAGGTCGCTGGGCGGTGCTTGCAATTGGCACCGCCTTCTTCTTGGCCGAACTTGGCGACAAGACGATGCTCGCCACGGTGACGCTTGCAACGACCCATGAGCCGATCGGCACCTGGCTCGGATCAACGGTCGGCATGGTCGCCGCCGACGCGCTCGCCGTTGGCGCTGGTGCCGTCATTGCACGACGCGTTTCGCCGAACGCAATCAAGGCGTTCGCGGCGATATCGTTTGTGATCTTTGGACTCTTGCTGATCAGAGAGGGGCTCGGCCAGATCTAGCGCTCATTCTGATTTGCTAGTCTGCCAGCATGTTGCTCATTGTTGATGCCCAGGTGAACCAGTTCGAGCCGCCGATGGCGGTGCATGACGGCCCCGAAATCCTTACGCGATTAAAGAGCCTCGTTGCGCGCGCACGCGCCGCGAACGTTCCCGTTGCCTTCATCCAGAACGATGGCGGTGAGGCTGACCCCGATCTCCCTGGCACGCCCGGCTGGGCGCTCCACCCAGAGCTGCTCCCGGCAGGTAGAGAGAAGGTCTACCGCAAGACAACCACCGATTCCTTCCATGAAACTGGCCTACTTGAAGACCTACGCGCCGCAGGCGTCACCGATCTCGTGATTGCTGGGATGCAATCGAACTACTGCATTGACGCCACAACGCGCCGCGCCGTCGCAGAAGGCTTCAACGTCACACTGGTCTCTGACGCGCACAGCACCTTCTCGTTCACTGAGGAGCCCGCTGCGGCGATCATCCAGGCGCAGAACGAGGCGCTCGGCGCACTCGTGCCGCTCGCCACAACAGCAGAGGTCTCTTTCACGTGACCGCACGCAACGAGACGCTTGATCGGTTGCTCCAGCATATGGCGTGGGCAAACGCGGACCTGTTTAAGCGCCTCGGCGACCTCCCTGACACAGCGCTCAGCCACACCGCACCTGGAAGCGAGTGGAGCGTTGGTGCGATCGCGCACCACCTTGTCACCGCCGCGGAGAACTACGCGCAGCGACTGCATGGCGAGTCTCGCGCGCCAGAGCGAGAGATTCCAACGAGCAGCGCCGGCATCAACGAACTACGCGCAGCCCTCGCTACCGCTGACGCAAAGCTTCGCAGCGCTGCCCAACTGCCCGGAGAGGAGGCGCTGAACTGGATCTCGTTTAACGGTGAGCCGATGAGCTTCCCGCGCTGGGTGCTGATCAACCAGGCGGTTCACCACGCCACGGAGCACCGCGCACAGATCGCTGGCTCACTCGCGGCGCACGGGATCACCGCGATTGATCTCGATGCGATTGATGTCTGGACGTTCTTCGAGGCTTAGGGCTCCAGGTGGAACGCATGCGTCCAGCTACCGTCTGCCTCATGTGTTGATTCAGCCCAGCCGCGCGCACCAGACCAGCGGCCGGAGCCGCCGATGATTGGGCGAATAACAGAATCGGCCGTCTTGATTGTTGATCCAGCTGCTGGATAGACGGCACTTCCTGAAAGAATCAGCTGGTCCGCGCCATCGCTGAAGGAAAAGACGATTGTCGTGAGACGTGTCTCAAGTCCAGCCGCCTCGTCAACAGACGTTGTCACCATCGTTGCGTCAAACGTCCCAGAGGTGCCGTCATCTGCTGCCGCCTCGGCATGGAAGGTTCGCACAGCGCCAACCGCGCCGCCGTCTGTGCCCAGGACAATCGTTGTTGGTGTAACTGCGCCATGCGTAAAGGTAACAACCTTCGCCGCCGCGCCAGAACATGCCGCCACTGTGATCACGCTCAACGCAAGTAGCGCGACAAGAATTGGAGAGACGATCTTCATAGGTGTGCACCCCTTCACGCTCTACACCGCCGGGTGGCGGAGGTGAACCAAGGCTGGTGTATTTCAGCGGCACCGTCAATAGACGGTAGGTTGCGTTACGGGGTGAGTTCTATGCTCCAGTCGAAACCTCGTGAACGAAGGTCTCCGTCCAACAGATACGTAGAGTTTCTGTTCGCATCAACCACCCATACGCCGCCTAGCGTCCAGAGGCCCGGCTGTGCGCTTGGCGGGAAGGTAAAGGTGAAGCGGTACGTTGCGGCGGCATCATCACCTGAGATCCGCACACCTGCGGGGATATAGAACCAGTTTCTAAATGTCGCATCCTTAAAGTAAGTGAGGAACACGGCGCCTTCAGCGATTCCGACTCCATCATCAGCAACAGACACGTCAATGGTGAGCGACTGGTCACCTGAGCTGCGGCTCATCTGATCCTGGGAGAACTCAACGCTCAGAACCGAGGGTGGCGTGCTTTCATAACCCCTGCTGCTTATCACTTCAATAGACGACTGCCACCCGCGATTGATTAAATCACTCCAGTCCAATCGGGCGACGTTCCAGCTGGCGTCGAACACGATAAGGCCGTTGTAATCATAGCTTGCAGGGCGCAGGGTTGATGCGAATCGGTATGTTGCAAGATACGTGGCACTGAGCGCATCCCCAGAGACACGTTCGAACGATTCTGCAAAAACAATATTAGATGAGCTATACCAGAAGCCGCCTGGATACACTCTATTCATCTCAACCCCATCGCGGTCATCCTGCACGCTGAATAAGACGGTGACAACTTGGTCACCGCTACTGATGTCCACGCTTTCAGTTGAGATTGAGAAGTCGCTGATAACTGGCGCAGTCACGTCGTAGACACACGTGCTTGCACGCGACTCACCAGTCTCCCAGAAGCAGGTGTTTGTTCCGGCCCCGCCGTCAACCTGATCGAGGCCAGACTCGCCGTCAAGCGTGTCATTGCCAATCTCCCCGCTGATCGTGTCGTTCCCGGTGCCACCGTCAATGACGTCATCACCGACGCCACCGACGAGCGAATCGTTTCCTACGCCGCCGTCAACGGCGTCGTTGCCACTCCCGCCGCTAATTGAGTCGTTCCCAGTGCCGCCGTCGATGGCGTCATCGCCACCGCCGCCGATGATGGAGTCGTTCCCAGTGCCGCCGTCAAGATCATTTGCAGCGGTTGAACCGGTGATCGAATCGTTTCCACTTCCACCAACGACGTTCTCTACGTCAGTGGCAACCGCGTCGCGCTCACCGCGTGCACCGTCATTTGCTTGACTGTCGATGGAGATGGTGAGGGGCACGGATGCGGCGGAGTAGTCCGCTGTGTCAGCGCCAACTCCACCATTCAACGTGTCGGCCCCTGCTTCGCCAATCAGCTGGTCATCTCCTGTGCCGCCGTTGATGCGGTCGTTGCCTGCGCCACCGTGGATCGTGTCGTTACCGCCGAGACCGTTGATCGTGTCGTTACCACCGAGACCACAAATCACGTCTGGCCCAGCAGTGCCGTTGAGCGTCTCAGCACGGTTTGTTCCGGTGATCGTGCAGCTTGCAGCTGCAACATCTGGCGCAGATACGGTGGCGAGTGAGATCCCAAGGAGGGACGCCACGAGGAGTAGAACCAGTGTTCGGCGACGTTTCACGAAGCTATTACTCATGTGGGGATTTTAGAAGATCAGTGGCTAAGGTCAAGCACTAAATATCAACAAGTGCGCGTTAATTTGCGCACCGTTAACAATCTCTCGCGGCGAGCGACGTGATTAAGCAAACTTATCCTTTCCGCTGCCGCGCGCTTTCGGTACGCACCCCGACCTGCGCGGTCCCCACGGCGCCGCCGAGACCAAAGTCGGCAGGCATGTCGACGTAGAGCGACTCCACTTCACCCGGGCGCACAACGTACGTTTCATGGAAGATGCCGACGGCACCCGTGCCGCTGGTTGCGCGCTTGTAGAAGGCGGTCCATGCCGGGCGATGCTTTCGATCGCCTTGTGACGCATAGGCTTCGAGCGCCTCGAACGACTTCCAGTACTGGATCACCGTGATCGTGCGCCCAGCCATCTCGGTGCGCGCGCGCAAGAAGCCGAGCTCAGGGTTCTTGTACAACTCAACGATCATCGGTCCCATCGCCAGGAACGAAGGGAGCCACTCCCATACGCGCCAGAACGTGTTGATGCGCATGCCGATCAGGAAGAGCACGAGCGGCTCCTTGACATCGGCCATTCGCCGGACAGGGATATGCTTTGCCATGATTTCTCCTCCTTTAATCCCTTTAACTGACGAGCAGGCTCACCCCGACTCCGATCGTCGAGACGCTCAACACGATCGCGCCGGCAGGAATGAGCTTGACAAGAGTACTGGCGGCACCCTTGGCCGTGCGTGGTGCACCACCGAAGAAGCCCGCCGAGATCAATATCGGCGAAACGAACAGTCCGACCCTCAGCGCCCAGACCACACTCTCCGAGAACCGTGAGGAATCAAGCACCAGTTGCCCCACAATCGCAAGCAGGACCAGCACCCCTGCGTGTGCATGACCAGCTCTGAAGTAGTCACGCTGCACCGAAGTGATCCCCTCGGTGCCGGCGGCGCGCCTTAGGATCGACAGTAGGAAGTACCCGCCGAATGCGATCGTCGGAAGCGAGATGAATGCCAGTGCCACCATCACTCGTGTTTCGTCGCTCATTGCTAAACCCTCCTCAGCTCTCTACTTTCCTTTCTGGACTCGCGAAGGCGAGCCTTCTCTGAGTGTGTATAGTGATCACATTGAACGCCTGTCAATAGGGGAACAGAGGGGTATGGCAGTCTCCAGTTACCACCACGGGGATCTCGCGAATGCGGTGATTGCGGCCGGGCTTCGCCGCGTGCGCCATCGCGGACTCGATGCCGTGAGCGGTCGTGAGCTCGCAGGTGTCGTCGGCGTCGCCCCCTCGGCGATCTACCGCCATTTCACCGATAAAGACCAGCTGCGCGCGGCGATCGCACAGGCAGCGCGCGAACAACTCGCGCGGTCGATGTCGCAGCCGAAAGCGCGCACGGTCACCAAAGCGAGTGCCTATGCCCGTTTTCGGGCGATCGGTGAGGCATACATTGACTTTGCGCTGAACGAACCCCGCCTCTACGCCGCCGCGTTCGCGGACTGCCAGCCATCACGGGAAGACAGCCCGTCTGGGTGGAACATCCTCGCAGAGGCGCTCGATGCGCTTGTCGCCACGGGCGCCATGCCCAAGTCGCGGCGGGCCGGCGCTGAGATCGTCGCTTGGTCGGCGGTGCATGGAATCTCCGACATGGTCCTGTTGCCATATCTCCAGTCTCGACTTAAATCGAACCGCAAGCACCTGACCACCCAAGTCCTCGATGGGGTTATGCGAAGCCTCGAGATCACCCGCTGACCCAGGCACGCGCCTCCGCTACAATCCCCCTCCGGCGCCGATGTAGCTCAGTGGTAGAGCAGCTGTTTCGTAAACAG
>CAJARA010000038.1 GCA_903944295.1 uncultured Chloroflexota bacterium | reverse complement strand
GCAGCTCGCCGCCACGCGCCGCCGCATCCGCCTCGAATATCTGGCCGTCACGGAGGGGACTCGCGCGATTGTGCAGATTAGCCAGGAGCAGGGAGGTCCAGACCTACGAGTAGATGTGCGTGATGAGCACGGCGTGCCACTACTTCGCGGCCTCTTTATGGTGAGCAGATGACATCAGCCATCCTTGCCGCGCTCCTCTCGCTGGCCACAGCGCTCACTCCTGCGTTCGCCGGTCTCCCAACCGCGCGCATCTCCATGACCACGGCTCTCAACCGGCTCAAAGTGCAGCCAGAGCATACGAGCGGATACGCTCGTTCAAAGTTTGGGGACTGGATTGATGCCGATGGAGACGGCCTTGATACACGCGCCGAGGTGTTAATCACCGAGTCAACAGTGAGCGTGACGATCAGTTATCGCACGGTGCGCACCGGTAAGTGGCTGAGCCTCTATGACCATGTGACATGGACTAACGCGTCAGATGTTGATATTGACCATGTCGTTGCGCTAAGCGAGGCGTGGAAGTCTGGTGCTCACGCCTGGTCATCAGCTCGAAGGCTTGCATTCGCAAACGATCTTGGCGTCTCATGGGCGCTCCGCGCAGTAACGGACAACGTCAACATGTCAAAAGGTGATCGAGATCCATCAAGCTGGATTCCTTCGTATCGAGCTGCTGTCTGCACGTACCTTGTTGGTTGGGTTGGAGTGAAGTTGCGCTGGGGGCTTAGCGTGGATTTTGCTGAGAAGTCGAGCATCACTTCGTCGTGGCGCTCTGCTGGATGCAGTAACAGAGCGAATCCGCCAACCGTTGATGTGCGTATCGCACCGTAACGAACGGGCGCGAAGAACCTAGAGTCCGAGCGTCGGCTTTCCGCCCTCTCCGCCACCCTTCGCTTTGCGGCGCTTCCCCTTTGACTTCTTCTCGTCCTTCTCACTCTTCTCGTTGCTGACAGGAGCCGTCGGTCGATCGGGGAGTCCGTACTGCACGCGCTTGATGAGCGGCTTCCCGTCTTTTGACTTGGCGCGAGCCTGCGCAACTGCGGCAGAGGGTGCGTATTCAGATGGGGTTGGCGGCATCTCCGTCCGGCGGCGTGGCCCGGATGGCGGAGGTCGTCGGACCACAACAACGCCAGCTGAGGTGCCACGAAGTTCGCGAACGCTCTCGTTCGGCTGCGCGCGGTAGGCGGCCGCCCAGACAAGCGCAACGGCGGCCGGGGCCAACAGGAGCCGTTCATCAGTCCCACTGAAGCCAACGGCGAGTGCGGCGAGCGTGACGAAGCACGCCAGGAGAAGGAGTGGCCGCCGAAGGGGCGGGACGCTCTGCAACCGTGGGTCAGCCATGCGCCGATTCTAGGGCTTGACGGCTGGGGGGCGCGTACCGTTCGGCGGAGGATGGTGCGCCCGACAGGATTCGAACCTGCGACCTTCTCCTTCGGAGGGAGACACTCTAATCCACTGAGCTACGAGCGCGAGAGGGGAAGGATAGCGGGAGAGAAGTGTGCTGAAAATAGATCAGGTGACCCCCCGTAAAGGGAGCCACCTGAAGCCGGTCCGCTTTTAGAACGAACAAGTCAGTTCCGCAGCTACGCCCGAAGAGCATCTATCACGTCGCCTAAAGCGACTACCCTAACCCACCTACCCATGACCTTCGAACAAGAACAGCTGCGCTCAGGATAGCGCGCCGAAGGGTCAATTCCAACCCCCTATTTTTGCCGTGCGCGCTCGTCCCGCCGCGGGAGGCGAGGAGTCAGCGGATGCTGACCGACTTCATTGTTACAGGCTCAACAGGCCGGTCGCCAGGGCCACACGGGGCGGCGGCGATCGCATCGACCACGCTCAACCCTGAGACGACCTGGCCGAAGATTGTGTAGTTCGGTGGAAGCTGCGGCAGGTCTGCGAGGCAGATGAAGAACTGGCTGCCGTTGGTGTTCGGGCCAGCGTTCGCCATCGCAACCGTCCCGCGGGCGTAACCCATCGTCACCGGCTCATCGGCGAACTTATAGCCAGGTCCACCCGTCCCGGTTCCTGTTGGGTCGCCACCCTGGATCACGAAGCCCGGCACCACGCGATGGAAGATCACCCCGGTGTAGAAGCCCTTGTTTGCGAGCGTGACGAAGTTCTCCGCCGTCTTCGGCGCGTCGTCATCCAGGAGTTCAAACTCAATCGTCCCAAGGGTGGTCTCAATGACTGCGGTCGTCATGCTCTCCTCACTTCTGCGGCAGACGCCGCCTCTTGCCAGCTTCTACTGGCGCGTCGTGAGAGTCTACCCGCCCGCGTCGCTTATGGCGCGGGGGTGCTCACCGTGGTGCTGAGGATCGTGACAGGGACAACAGGGCGATCCTCAGAGTCACGCTCAACGCTCGCAATGGCATCAACTACGTCCAGCCCAACAGTGACCCGACCAAGAATCGCGTACGTTCGCGCACTCTCAAGTGGTGGCTGCGCGCCATCGTCTAGGACGATGAAGAACTGACTCCCCTGCGAATCTGGTGCAGCACTGCGCGCCATTGCGAGGACGCCGCGAGCGTATTCGCCAATCACCGGTTCGTCCTTGATCTGGTAGCCAGGGCCGCCCATCCCTGTACCTGTTGGATCACCGCCCTGAATAACGAACGGAGTGCCGTCCTGCATGTAGGCGATGCGGTGGAAGATGACGTTGTTGTAGAAGCCACACTCAGCGAGTGCCACAAAGTTGCCAACGGCAATCGGTGATAGGTCCGACTCAACCAGGAGTGTGATCTCTCCCATGGAGGTGCTCATCACGATCTGACGCTGCTCACCCGCTGCGAGCGCCGCAGGCTGTGACGTTGGACATCCGTTTGCGTTTGTTGCTGGCGACTCGCCCGTAGTGCTAGAGCCACATGCCGTAACGGCCAGCGCCGCTGTGCCAACAAGCGCCCAAGTGAGTAGCAACTTCTTCATCTGTCAATACTACGCGTTACTGCGTCTGCGCGGCAGCCGCCTGCGCCTCTTCGAAGTCGATCGCACCGGAGAGGAGCGCCTCACCGAGGATCAGTGCGCTGACACCCGCATCACGGAGTCGGCGCACGCCATCAAGATCGGTGACGCCACCAGCAACGCTGAGCTCCATTGAGGGGTAGCGCTGCGCGAGCTGCGCGAATGCGCTCGCCTCGCTCGCGTTACCGCCATGACTCAGCACGATTCGCTGAATCCCAGCGGCGCTGAGCTGTTGGAGGAGATCGTCAATGGTGGGGCGAGCGGCGCGCTTCCAGGGGAAGTCGGCGAGGCGCTCTGGGCGTGGATCAAGCCCAACGGCGAGCCAGTCACCTGCGGCGACGGCGCAGGCGGCAAGGAGCTCCGGCTCGTCGAGTAGTGCCGCTCCAACCACAACGCGCGTTGCACCGGTGGCGAACGCGATCTTGATCGCCTCGGGCGACTCCATGCCGCCGGCAACTTGGAGTGGCGTTGCAACGAGTCCCGCCACCGCACCAATC
>CAJARA010000037.1 GCA_903944295.1 uncultured Chloroflexota bacterium | reverse complement strand
CATCTACGTGGTGGTTGCCGCATCGCAGCTGGCGCTGGTGCGCGAATCACTCCCAGCGTTGGAGCAGAGCCACATCATCACCGAACCGATCGGTCGCAACACCGGACCCGCCGTTGCACTCGCCGCAGAACGCATTGATCGTTCCGATGATGCGGTGATGCTCGTCCTCCCCGCCGATCACGCAGTGCTCCAGCCAGACGCCTGGCGCAGCGCACTTGCCGCGGCGATCGCGCTCGCACAAGGTGAGCCGAACGCGCTGGTGACACTCGGCGTCACACCAACGCATCCGTCTACAGGATTCGGCTACATCGTGGCGGAGGGGGAGCGCGTGACGCGATTCACTGAGAAGCCAGATGCCGCAACGGCGCAGCAGCTGATCAGCGGCGGCGCGCGCTGGAACGCTGGAACATTTATCTGGCGCCGCGCAGCGCTGCGTAGCGCGCTGCAGACGTTTGCCACCACAACGCTCGCAGGGCTCGCGGATTACGCAACGATCACGCCAGTGCCAATCGACACGCTGCTGATGGAACCTGCCGCCGCGGCGGGGCTGGTGCGGACGCTCGCCCTGGAGTGCGGCTGGAGCGACATTGGCAACTGGAAGGCGCTGCGTGCACACCTCACGGCGAGTGGCGAGGCGGATGCGAACGGCGCGATCAGCATCACCACGCCGAGTGGGAAAGTGGTCATGATTGACGCCACGGGTGCGGCGCAGATCCGCACCGGTGCGTCGGTGATCCGCATGAACCTTGAACAAATGAGCGATACAGAGATTCGCGCCGCCGCTGCGGCCGAGAGGAGTTGATCATGGGCACAGGCGAGCCAACGAAGATCCTCTTCGGCACCGATGGATGGCGCGCCAAGATTGGCGACGAGTTCACCTTTGAAAACGTTCGCCGCCTCGCAGAGGGTGTGGCACGCGTGGTCGAGCAGGACGGCGCCACGGCGAAGGGCGTGGTGATCGCCTATGACCGCCGCTTCGGCTCTGAAGACTTTGCGGTGACCGCCGCTGAGATGCTGCTCGCCCACAACATCCCTGTCGCCTATTCGGCCACCGCTGTGCCTACGCAGATGGCGTCATATGAAGTGGTGGAGCGCGGTGCAGCGATGGGCGTCGTGATCACCGCCAGCCACAACCCGTGGATGGATAACGGCTTCAAGGTGAAGGCGCCGTCAGGTGCCGCCGCAGGGCCAGAACTACTGAAGCGCATTGAGACGGAGATTGCGAAGACGAACGGACCAGAGCTGAGCGGCCGACCATTTGCGGACGCTGAGGCGGCGGGCCTAGTTGAACGCTACGACCCGTATCCCGGCTACAAGAAGTTTGTTGAACGCAACCTCGACCTTGCGCAACTCGCCGCACAACCGCTCAGCATTATGGTCGACCCGGTCTATGGCGCGGGCGCCGGCTGGATCGGCAGGCTGCTCGCTGGCGGGAAGTTGCGCGTCACCGAGATGCGGAGCGAGCGCAACCCATGGTTTGGTGGCGTGAATCCAGAACCGATTCGTCCGCATATTGATCCGGTCTTGGATGCAATGCGTGGCGGCGGTTACGACCTTGGCCTCCTGCTTGATGGCGACGCGGATCGCGCTGGCGCCGTCACGGAGAAGGGTGAGTTCATCCATCAGCTGCAGGCGTTCGGACTCCTTGCGTACTACATGCTTGAACATAAGAAGGACCTGCGACCGATCGTGAAGACGGTGAACGAGAGCTCCATGGGGGAGCGACTCGGCGCGCACTACGGCGTGGAGGTCTTCGAGACGCCGGTCGGCTTCAAGTACGTGGGGCCGAAGATGATTGAGACGGGCGCCTCAATGGGTGGCGAGGAGTCGGGGGGCTACGGCTTCGCGATGCACCTCCCCGAGCGCGACGGCATCTTCGCCGATCTCCTCCTCCTCGACCTTCTCGTCCGCGAGCGTGCCCTCGGCCGCAAGAGCATGAGCGAGGTGCTCGCGCACGTGCAGTCGATTGGCGGCGAGTCGCACTACCTCCGCATTGACGTGCACATCCCACGCGCCGAATACCCCGCGGTGAAGGAGCGACTCGCAACGCAGCTTGTGGCTGCGCCACCGAGCACGCTCGGTTCACACAGCGTGCGCGCCGTCCCACTCACCACCAAAGACGGCGTGAAGTTCTTCACCTCAGACGGCAGCTGGCTCTTGGTGCGCTTCAGCGGCACCGAGCCACTCGTGCGCGTCTACGCCGAAGCGACCAGCGCCGCCCTGCGCGACGAGCTCCTTACGATTGGCGAGAAGCTCGCGCGCGGCTAACGAGCCCAGTCCCAGCCGAGGAGCGCAAGGCTCCCCGCAGCAAGGTGTAGCTCAAAGGGCGTGCCGTCTGCGAGTGCTCCACGTAGTCGCCAGGCCAACTCGCGCGGCGCGCTGAGATCCTCTTCATCGCCAGCGTCAATTGCTGGTGCAACCCAACCGAGTTTCGGCGTGCCACTCAACGCAGCACCGCTCGGCAAGAGGAGCAGCGCTGCAGCCTTGGCCGTCGCAGCAGTAGTGGTGCGTGCTGGCGCTGGCGCAAGCGGCGCCTCATCGATAGCGATACCAACGAGTGCGCCGCTTACAGAGAGTGCGACACGCGTCCCGTCGCCAGGGACGGCAACACCGTTCACGGTTCGCCCCCATGTGACTACGCGACGATCTCCGACGGCGCTCACAACCGGCGTCCCACTTCCGAGTGGAAGCGTGAGCGATGCGAGATGCAGGATGGCGCGGCTTACAAGTGCCGTCTCCCTCATCACAGCGCCGCCAAGCGGCACACTGCTGCGGGAGATCGTGCGCAGATCGCCACTCGTTGTGCTCTGAGCACTCAGCAGCTCAAGGCCCGCACTATCCAGAAGCCGCTGTTCAATGCGCACCTCACCACTTTCGAGTGTGACGATCTGCGATGGCGCAGCGGTGAGCCCCGCGAGTGCAAGCGGCTCAAGGAGTCGCCCCGCGATTGCGGTGATCGGACGGATGGAGGCGGCAGCATCAATCGCGTTGACTCCACCTTCGGGATCGCTACTCGGCGCAATGGCGCGTGTCGGCGCGCTGCACGCGGCGAGTGTGAGCAGCGTCAGTGCAAGGCCTGCGCTCATCAGGCGGCGGAAGCGTGTTGGGCTAGACATATCGAGGACCTCCAGGCGGAGTGGGCGAGCTGGACGGCGCGGTTGGGATGAGGTTGTAGTTACCCCACCACTCTGGAGTGAGATCGGCGGGGGAGAAGCCGCTCAGCAGACCGCGGTCGAAGGCGGCGCCAGCTGGAAGGCCCCGACGGAGTGCGCGCCAGAAGTGTTGTTCGAATCGCACGATGCCGCGCACCCATGCAACACCCGCGTAACCAAGGTAGAAACTGCGCGGCCCGAGTTTTCTCGGGGCCACCTTCTTCATGGCAATGCCAAAAGCGGCGGGGAGCTTGGAGGCGCGTTCGCCGTTATGGCACGTTGAGATCACCGCAAGGATCAGCGGCACAGCACTCGGTCGTGCCGTGCTGATCTCTGGCGCAATCACCGTTGGTGCGTTACTACATTCGCCACCATCAACGCGGAAACCAGAGGAGCGTCTCCCCGCCGCCGCATCCCAATAGTGATCGCCATGCGAGTGCACATAGAGCGCGCCGACTGGCGCAATCTGTCGAAGCGCTTCACCTTCGTTGAACTGTGGGCCGACCACCTCGT
>CAJARA010000036.1 GCA_903944295.1 uncultured Chloroflexota bacterium | reverse complement strand
TGAGGGCGGCTACGTCGTTCCTGATAAGGACTTCTTCCCACGCCTGAAGCAGATCGCCGACAAGTACTGCATCGCCATCGTTGTTGACGAAGTGCAGTCGGGCGTTGGTCGCACTGGCAAGATGTGGGCGATTGAGAACTTCGGCATTGAGCCAGACATCATCGCTACGGCGAAGGGGCTCGGCTCCGGCATGCCGATCGGCGCCGTGATCGCCAAGGAGCACTGGATGCGCTGGGCGCCTGGCTCGCACGGCTCAACGTTCGGTGGTAACCCGGTTGCCGCCGCCGCCGCGATCGCAACGCTCGAAGTGATTCGCGACGAGAAGTTGATGGAGAATGCGCTCGCCCGCGGCAAGGAGGCGGTCGATGGACTTCGCGCCGCACTGAAGGGGAGCAGCATCGTCACCGATATTCGTGGCATCGGCCTGATGATCGGTGTGGACTTTACTGATGCAGACACAGCGGCCGATGTTGAGGTTGAGGCGTTCAAGCGTGGCCTTCTGGTGCTCACCTGCGGTGATCGCGGCGTGCGCATGAGCCCACCACTTGTGGTGAATGCAGAAGAGATCAAGACGGCGGTCCGCATCTTCGCAGAGGCTGCAGCGGCCGTCGCCGCGCGGCGCTAGTAGCACCGCGGAACTCGGCGTGTCCGGAGCGACCGGATCCAAGCTCCGCAGCATGCGCGACGCGATCGCCGCGCACGTCCACGACGGCGACACCGTTGCGATTGAAGGCTTCACGCACTGCATCTCATTCGCCGCTGGGCACGAGATCATCCGCCAGAAGCGCCGCAATCTGACCCTTGCGCGCATGACGCCAGATCTTGTCTACGACCAGATGGTCGCCGCAGGATGCGCCAAGAAGTTGATCTTCAGCTGGCTCGGCAATCCTGGCGTTGGATCGCTCCACGCCATTCGTCGCCGCACCGAGCCCGCCGCGCTCGCCGCAGGCGAAACGCTCCTTGAAGTAGAGGAGTACAGCCACCACGGCATGGTCGGTCGCTACGTTGCTGGCGCGCATCGACTCCCGTTCTATCCGCTCCGCTCCTATTCGGAGAGCGACCTTCCCAACGTCAATCCGCTGATTCGTCAGGTGGAGAGCCCCTATGGCGACGGGAAGATTTGGGCGGTGCCGCCGCTAAATCCAGACGTTGCCATCATTCACGCGCAACGCGCCGATGAAGAGGGGAACGTGCAGATGTGGGGGCTACTCGGCTGCCAGAAGGAGGCGGCCTTCGCGGCGAAGCGCGTCATCGCCGTGGTGGAAGAGATCGTCCCAACCAGCGTGATTCGCGCCGATCCGAATCGCACGATTATCCCGGGACTCATCGTGGACGCCGTGGTGCATGAGCCGTACGGCGCACACCCGTCATATGTGCAGGGTGCCTACGATCGCGACAACGCCTTCTACCGCGAGTGGGACGCGATCAGTCGCGACGCCGCCGCCACCGACGCCTGGCTGAAGGAGTGGGTCTATGACCTCCCCGATCGTGCCGCCTACGTTGCAAAGTTTGGCGCCGCCTACTTCAAGAACCTCACCCCAACGAGCGCACCATCTGGCGCCGTTGATTACGGGGATTACCGATGAGCGAACAGAAGCCGGCGAGCCGTAACGAGTTGATGGTGGTGGCGGCGGCGCGCGCGCTGAAGGGGAAGCGCGTCTGTTTCGTGGGCGTTGGCCTGCCGAACATCGCCGTGAACCTGGCGAAGCGCACCGTGGCGCCGCAGATGGAGCTCGTCTACGAGGCGGGCGTCTTCGGTGCGAATCCTGCACGCCTCCCGCTCTCTATTGGCGACCCAACCATCGTGACTGGCTCTACGGCGACCGTCTCGATGCACGACCTCTTCGGCCTCTATCTGCAGGGTGGCCGCATCGATGTGGGATTCCTCGGCGGCGCGCAGATTGACAAGTACGGCAATCTCAACACCACGGTGATTGGCGACTACACCACCCCAAAGACGCGCCTCCCTGGATCTGGTGGCGCCTGTGAGATTGCGATCAATGCGAAGGAGATCATGGTGATCATGCGCCAGAGCACGCGCAGCTTCGTCCAGAAGCTCGACTTCCGTACTTCGCCAGGGCACCTCGGCGGTGCCGCCGCATCCGCAACGCTGCGTAAGGAGCAGGGCTGGGGTGGTAACGGACCATCCGTTGTGGTGACCGACCTTGCCGTCTACGGATTCAACAGTGACGGCGAGATGGAGCTGCGCAGCATCCATCCTGGCGCAACGCTTGACGAAGTGAAGAGCTCGATTGGCTGGGAGCTTCGCGTTCCGGCGAACGTTCCTGAAACGCCCGCGCCGACTGCAGAAGAGCTGCGCCTGATTCGCGAAGAGTTGGATCCAACAGGCGCATATGTTTAGAGGCGTCCGTGGCTAACGCGAAGATCTTCAGTCGCGGCGGCGCATCACTCCCGCGCGCGGTGCGTGGCGATGGCGCCTGGATTACGGACGAAACGGGCCGGCGCTATCTCGATGCGGCGGGCGGCGCGATTGTTGTTGGCGTCGGTCATGGGCGCAGCGCGGTGGCGCAGGCGGCGGCGGAACAGGCGTCGAAGATCGCCTACGCGCACGGGAGCGCATTCACTGCAGATGCGCTGGAGAGTTGGGCGGCAGAGATGGGACCGCTGCTTCCAATGGAGAACGCATCCCTCTACCCGGTCTCTGGCGGATCCGAGGCGGCCGAGACGGCGCTGAAGATGGTGCGTGCCTACTGGTTGGCGCAGGGCGAGCCGGATCGGACGATCGTTGTCAGCAGGTGGGGGAGTTATCACGGCAACACGCTCGGCGCGCTTGATCTCTCTGGGCGACGCGGACTGCGCAAACCGTACGAGCCGTGGCTCGGTCGATTTGAACACGTCTCTGCGGCGTATCCGTATCGCGCAGGACTCGAAGGGGCCGATGCGATCGGCAGCGGCGCGGAAGCGGTTGCAGAGCTTGACGCGCTGTTGCACCGCGTTGGGCCAGGGCGCATCGCCGCGTTCGTTGCAGAGCCGATCGTTGGCGCAACGCTCGCAGCCGCCGTCCCCCCAGATGATTACTGGCCAGCGGTGAGTGCTTGGTGTGAACGCAACAAGGTGCTGTTGGTTGCCGACGAGGTGATGACTGGCTTCGGCCGCACTGGCACCTGGTTCGGCGTGAACCACTGGGGGATTCGACCTGATCTGCTCCTCGCCGCCAAGGGGGCAACCAGCGGCTACTGGCCGTTCGGCTTTGTTGCCGCTGCAGGGCGCGTGGCAGAACCGCTGATCAGCTCAGGCTTCGTTCACGGATTCACCTACAGCCACTCCATCCCCGGTGCCGCCGTGGCGCGCGCCGTGTTGAAGATCCTCCAGGAGGAGGAGCTGATCCAGGCCTCGGCAGAGCGCGGCGTGCAGTTGCGCAGCGCGCTCGAATCAGCACTGAAAGACGAACCGTGGGTTGGCGAGATTCGTGGACGTGGGCTTCTTATTGGTATTGAGCTGGTGGCAGACCGTGCGAGCAAGCTGCCGCACCCGCGTGCCGAACGCATCACGGAACGCATCCTGGCCGCCGCAAAGAGCAGCGCGGGCGACGGTCTCTTGCTCTATAGCGCCACCGCACAGGCGAATGGCACGGATGGCGATCAGCTCGTGATCGGCCCACCGTTCGTCATTGGTGACGATGAGATTGAGCGGATCGCGAGCGGCACCGCCGCCGCAATCCGCTCGGTGCGCGAAGAGCGCTAACGCGAGGAGTTAGCTCGCGATCTCTAGTGTGATCTCAACGTTCCCTGCGAGTGCGGATGAGATTGGGCAGCCACCCTTCGCCCCCTCTGCGAGCTCCTTGAACTTCGCAGCGTCAAGCCCTGGGACGACGCCCTTGAGTGTGAGTGCCGACTTGGTGACGCGCCACCCCGCCTCGACCTTTTCGAAGGTGACCGTTGCCGAAACATCCAACTTCTCGGCTGGCGTGTTGTTGCGTGCAAGGCCACCGGAGAGCGCCATCGCAAAGCAGGCGGCGTGCGCAGCGGCGAGGAGCTCCTCTGGCGACGTGACGCCGTCATGCGTCTCTGATCGACGCGGCCAGCTCACTGGGAGTTGGCCGATCGCGCCACTCTCAACGCTGGTGATCGTGCCTGAACCTTCAAGAAGCGTGCCGTTCCAGACGGCTGAAGCGGTTCGCGTTGTCATGTTGCTACTCCTTAATCATTTTTATGGCCCGCTGCGCCTTCGGCGGGTATCCGTAATACTAGTGGTGACGGCGCCGGATCCCCGCAGCCGCATCAGTAGCTGGAGGTCCCTGTGTTCTTCCTCACCAAACTTGCTGTTGCACGACGAAGTGTCACCATCCTGATCGCCCTTGCGGTCTTTGGGGGTGGTGTGGCGAGCTGGGGGAACCTGAAGCAGGAGCTCCTTCCAAACATTGACTTCCCGATCGTGACCGTGATCGCCCCGTACCCTGGTGCGGGCACCGCGGACGTTGCCGAGCAGGTGGCGTCGCCTATTGAGGCGGCGGTCGCCGCAGTCCCAGGTGTTGAGTCGCTTCGTTCGGTCTCTACAACTGGCCTCGGCTTTGTCAGCGCGCAGTTCGCCTACGGCAGCGATGTCAAAGAGATCCTGCGTCTGATCCAGGCTGGGATTGACGGCGCCGCTCTCCCATCTGGCGTCACGCCAGTGGTGCGCAACTACAACATCAACTCCGCGGCGGTGGTGATCGCCACCCTTTCGCCAAAAGATGGGACCACGCTCTCCGAACTTGCGACGCTCGCCCAGACGGAGCTGATGCCTGCTCTGCGCGGCGTGAGCGGCGTCTCATCCGCCGAGCTCTCTGGCGGGAGTGAGAAGCAGGCCTACATCCAACTTGATCCAGTGAAACTTGCCGCGGCGCGCGTCAGCATGTCGCAGGTGCAGGGGATCATTCAGGCGAACAATCTCACCTATCCGGCGGGGCAACTCCCAGTTGGCGGGGCCCTCATTCCAGTCTCGGCTACTGGCCGATTCACCTCGATTGAACAGCTCCAGGCCCTTGTGGTTGGCGGAAGCGTTGACGCTACCGGTCAGCCGGTCCCCGTTCTGCTTGGCCAGGTTGGAAGCGTCTCCATTGCGGAGGTTCGCACCACCGGCTGGTCGGAGACTAATGGGGAGCCTGGCCTCGCGTTGAGCGTCAGCAAGTCGGCTGAGGCGAACACGGTAACCACCTCGCAGGATTCAATTGCGGCGATTAACGCCTTCGTCACGGCGCACCCGCAGAAGGTTGAGCGATCCATCGTGACCGACTCCTCCATCTTCATCCTTGATTCGATTGACTCACTTCTGAAAGAGGGGGGACTCGGCGCAGGCTTCGCCGTGGTGGTGATCTTTATCTTCTTGCTGAATTTGCGCTCCACGATTGTGGCTGCGGTGAGCATCCCGCTCAGCGTCCTTGCCGCGATCATCCTGATGTCAACGACCGGGATCACGATCAACATCATGACCCTGGGCGGCCTCGCCGTTGCGGTTGGTCGCGTGGTGGACGACTCCATCGTGGTGCTGGAGAACATCTATCGTCATCGCAGCCAGGGTGAGCCGATCGGTGAAGCGGTGCTGAACGGGACGCGTGAGGTTGCCTCAGCGATCACGAGCTCCACGATCACCACGATCGCCGTCTTCCTCCCACTCGGCGTAGTTGGCGGGATCATCAGCCAGTTCTTCCTCCCATTCGCCCTCACGGTGACGTACGCGCTGCTCGCCTCGCTCATCGTGGCGCTCACGGTGATCCCAGTGCTCGCCTACTTCTTGGTCAAGGTGAAGGGGGTCAACTCCAAGATTCCTTATGAGGTGAAGAGCGACCGCGAAGAGATCTCGATCTGGGGTCGCATCTATCTGCCGATCCTCGGCCTCGCACTTCGCCGACGCGCCACCAAGCTCGCGACGCTCGCGATTGCCTTTGCGATGTTCGCTGGCGCCACGTCGCTGGTAAGTCAGATCCCAACGCAGTTCTTGAATAGCGGGAGCGAGAAGGTGCTCACCGTGACGGTGAACCCACCGCTCGGCACCTCAACTGAGCGTGTCCTTGAGCGCAGCCGTGAGGCGTATGCCCTCCTTGATGCGGATAGCGAAGTTGAGCTCGTGACAACCTCCATCCCAGGCGAGAACGCCACCGGGACGCAGACACTGATTGCGGCAACCACGGGCCGCGCACCAAACGCGGCGCGCATGACGCTCCGTCTCGCAAGCAGCACCGAACTTATCGCCGCTAAAGAGCGTCTTGCCACCCTGCTTGAGCCGATCGGCGTGGACGGCTGGACCGTCACGATCGAGGAGGTTGGCTTTAGCGCCGGCTCCAACGCCATCTCCGTGATCATCACTGGCGATCGTGCCGTTGATGTTGAGAGCGCGTCAGACCTCATTGTTGAGGCCCTCGCCAAGCGAGACGATCTGAGCAACGTGAAGAGCGACCTCGTCAAGGCGGGTCGCCAGATCGAGATCACGGTTGATCCATCTCGAGCGGCTGGTGCCGGCCTCTCCGCAGCACAGATCGCGGGTGAGATTCGCAACCTGCTTGTTGGCACGCAGCTTGGACAGGTGAGCGTAAGCGGCGAGAAGGTAGACCTCTCCATGAAGATCGATAGCTCACTGATGACCGATCTCAACGCCCTGCGCGCATACCAGGTTGGTGGTGCCGTGAAGGTGCCACTCGCCGCGGTTGCCACGGTCGAGGAGCTCTCCGTTCCATCAAGCATCACGCGCATTGACCAGTCGCTCGCCGCCAATGTGACTGGCGAGATCTCGGTTGCGGATACAGGTGCGGTCAACACCGCCGTCAAGACAACAGTTGAAGATCTTCAGAGCTCAGGGAAGCTTGCCAACGTCAGCATCCGACTCGCCGGCGTCACCGAACAGCAGAACGAGTCCTTCAGTGGCCTCTTCACGGCGATGGCGGTTGCGATCCTGCTCGTCTATCTCACGATGGTGGTGGTCTTCAACTCACTCGTTGATCCGCTGGTGATCATGTTCAGCCTGCCGCTCGCGGTGATCGGCGCCTTCCCGGCGCTACTCCTGACGAATCGACCGATTGGCATCTCGGCGCTGATCGGATTCTTGATGCTGATCGGCATCGTGGTCACAAATGCCATCGTCCTTCTTGATCGTGTGGAGCAGTTGCGCCATGAGGGGGTGCCAACGAACGAGGCACTCCTCCGCGCTGGCGGAACACGCGTCCGTCCAATCCTGATGACGGCGGTCGCCACCATCCTCGCCCTGTTGCCACTGGCGGCCGGGCCGAGCGAGGGTTCGATCATCGCCGCAGAGCTTGGGACGGTAGTCATTGGGGGGCTTCTCTCCTCAACGCTCCTGACGCTGCTCGTGGTGCCAGTGGTTTACAGCCTGGTTGATGGTTTGAAGTCGGCGCTCTCCCGAAAGGGTTCGGTCGCCGCATAATCCTGATACGATCAGTCGGGATTCCACGGTGAGCGTAAAGGGGGCTGCATGACGGTCGTCAATCCGAATGTACGAGACGAGCGGGAGCAGTACGCCTTCCACGACGACATCACCTACCTTCGCGAGACCAAGGCGGGCCTCACTGAGGCGACCGTCCGCGAGATCTCAGAGACGAAGGACGAACCTGCCTGGATGCTGGAGTACCGCCTCCGCGCCTTTAAGCACTTCGAGGCGCGCGCGATGCCGCACTGGGGTGGCGACCTCACCAAGCTCGATTTTTCTAAGATCGTCTACTACCGGAAGCCATCCGAGCGCGAAGAGAAGTCGTGGGACGATGTGCCGGATCAGATCAAGAAGACCTTTGAGCGGCTCGGCATCCCAGAGGCGGAGCGCAAGTTCCTCTCTGGCGTCGGTGCGCAGTACGACTCTGAAGTTGTGTATCACTCCGTGCGCGAAGACCTACAGAAGCTCGGCGTGGTCTTCATGGGGACCGACCAGGGGATGAAGGAGTACCCGGAGATCTTCAAGAAGTACTTCGGCACCGTGGTCCCAGCGGAAGACAACAAGTTCGCTGCGCTCAACTCCGCGGTCTGGTCAGGCGGTTCATTTGTCTATGTGCCGAAGGGCGTTGATGTGCCGCTCCCACTGCAGGCCTACTTCCGCATCAACGGACAGAACACTGGACAGTTCGAGCGCACGCTGATCGTTGTGGATGAGGGTGCGAGCCTTCACTACATTGAAGGATGCACCGCGCCGAACTGGGCGACCGACTCACTCCACGTCGCCGTGGTTGAAGTGATCGCACTCCCTGGCTCCAAGGTGCGCTACACCACGATCCAGAACTGGTCGAACGATGTCTACAACCTGGTCACCAAGCGCGCGCATGCGCACGCTGGCGCAACGGTTGAGTGGATTGACGCCAACACTGGCGCACAACTCACCATGAAGTATCCAGGAATCTATCTGCTCGGCGAGAAGGCGCACGCAGAGATCGTCTCCGTTGCCGTTGCTTCAAAGGGGCAGCACCAGGACACGGGCGCCAAGGCGGTCCATCTTGCACCGAACACCACGAGTCGCATCGTTGGGAAGTCGGTCTGCAAGGATGGCGGCGTTGCAACGTACCGTGGCACCGTGAAGGTGGCCCCAGGCGCAACGGGTGTCACGACCAGCGTCCGTTGCGACGCGCTCATCCTTGACGAGGGGAGTCGCTCCGAGACGTATCCATACATCGACATTCAAGAGGACGACACCTCAATGAGTCACGAGGCCACCGTTGGTCGCGTCTCCGATGATCAGATCTTCTACCTGATGAGCCGCGGCATGACCGAGAACGAGGCGACGAATCTAATCGTCCAGGGCTTCCTTGAGGTCTTCACCAAGGAGCTTCCAATGGAATACGCCCTTGAGTTCAATCGCCTGATCCGCTTGGAGATGGAGGGGGCGCTCGGGTGAGTGCCGCTACGCCCGCCCGACGCGGGGTTGCAGACCTTCCACTCAGTTGGGCGAACGAGGCGGAGATCAAGCGCCTTGACGCCGCCCTCGGCGGGGGAAGCCAGCGGGCCGCCGCCCTGAAGGCATTCAGCTCGCTCCCAACCGAGGCGAACCTCCTCTTCACCGGCTACGTGGACCTGCGCGCCGCCGACCTTGAGGGCTCAACGCTCCTCGCCCCTCCAGTAGGGATCAGCGAACTCCCCGCGAGCGAGCTCCCCGCAGGCGCCGCAGCACTGATCAGCATCTCCGCGCGTGGAGTTGGGATTCACCTTGGCGCCGAAGCGCGCGCCGCTGGCCTCACCGTTTCGCCGCTTCCGGGCAACACGCCACTCGCTGGCGCTGAGAGTGATCGCATGACGGCGCTGATCGGCGCCTGCTGGAACAGCGGGACGGAGATTAGCCTGCCGAAAGGTTCAATCACGGCACCAATCATCATCCGTATCGAGTCCCCAGCGCAGGGCGAGGCGCTCCTTGCTCGCATCGCCGTGACGCTTGGCGAGAACGTAAGTGCAACGATCAGCGAAGAGGTGACCGGCAGGAGTGCTGACAGTGGTAGCACCAGCGGCACCTCGGCGCGCGCGCTTCTTGCTACAACGAGCGAAGTGACGCTCGGCAAGGGGGCGAAGCTCCGCCTCGCCTCAATTCAGGAGCTCCCTGAAGATGTTGTCTATCTCCCAGTGCGCCGTCACGAATTCGGCGCAAGCGCGGAGCTGCAGATCGCTGCGGCGCAGATCGGCGCGCGCCTGGTGCGTGGCCGCATTGATCATCAGCTCACGGGGAACGGTTCTAAAGTCCGTCAGGTTGAGGTGGTCTTCGCTGGTGCTGATCAGCTTCACGATCTCACCACCTATAGCCTTCACGCTGGCGAGAAGACGGTGGGCGATCTGCTCGCCAAGGGGATCTTCGCAGGGAAAGCGCGCGGCTTCGTGAAGGGCGTCACCACCATTCCGCGATCTGGTCGCGGCACCAACTCCTATCTTGGCGAGTTTGGGATGCTCCTCTCGAAGACGGCGCGTAGCGTGGCGATCCCATCACTCTGGATTGACCAGCCAGACTGCGAGCGCGCGGCGCACGGCAGCTCCGTTGGACCAATTGATCCGAATCAGATCTTCTACCTCCGCGCCCGCGGCCTCACCGAGGCTGAAGCGCGACGCACCATCGTCATGGGCTACCTCGAACCGGTCGTCGCCGCCCTTCCGCTCGAGGAGGAGGCGGATCGACTCCGCGAGGTGCTCGCCGCAAAGCTTGATGCCGCCTTTGCCGCACAGTCGGCGGCGGCAGCCACCGCGGCGTAACCTCAGCTGGTGCTGCACGAACGACTCTTCCTCGCATCTGAGCTCGCCGATGGTACGGCGCGCATGGCGTGGCCGAACGGCAAGGCGATCCTGGTGGTCAACCGAGGCGGAACCCTCTACGCCGTGGACGGCGTCTGCACGCATGAGTACTGCGAACTCGATCGCGGCTTCATCGCACCGGCCACCGCAGCAACCGCAACGGTGACCTGCCCGCTCCACCTGTCACGTTTTGACCTCACCACGGGCCTCCCGCTCGATCCTCCAGCAGAGGAGCCACTCACCGTCCATAACGTGAGCGTTGATCCTGAGGGGTGGATCGTTCTGGAGGTTGCGGCACCCTCCTCCTGATTGCGCAGTGAGAATCGCAGGCCCGCGATAAGCCGATTCCGATACCTCCAAATCAAAATTCTTCAACAATTTATGCTTCGTGAATATTTGTTATACAATCAATTCGCTAACAAAGAGATGACAATTTTTTCAACCGTCAGGTATTATGCCGCGATGCGTAATCGTCATGTCCGAGGCCTGCGCGCCCCGCTCTGGGGTCAGGCGAAGCGTCTGATGCAAACCCTCCGAATGGCTCTCCCCGCCATCGTGCTCTTGCTTGCGCTGCCATTGAGCTCGATTGCCGCACCAGCCACCTTCAACGTGACATTCGACTGCAACTCCGGCACTCCTGCCACGTATGTGCAGGAATTCGAATCTGGCGTTCCAGAGGCCTTGGATGCAGAGGGGTGCACCTTCGCCGGTCGAACCTTCGGCGGCTGGGCGACTACTGATGCACGAGCGGACAGCAAAACGATTAACTA
This sequence comes from uncultured Chloroflexota bacterium, assembly GCA_903944295.1. Taxonomy (GTDB): domain Bacteria; phylum Chloroflexota; class Limnocylindria; order Limnocylindrales; family Limnocylindraceae; genus Limnocylindrus. The sequence goes on along the minus strand of CAJARA010000036.1, from coordinate 778 downwards.
TGTCAATGAGCAGTCCGTAACTTTCGCTAGCAGCACGACCCTCTACGCCATTTGGCTCGGTACTTTCACGGTGACCTTTGACGCACACGGGGGCACTGGCTCGATGGCCGCACAGGTGTCTGACGACAACAACACGCCGCTGACCTCCATCGGATCGTCGATCTCTTATTTGAATCACACCTTCATCGGCTGGAACGACACGAGCGCCGCCGATGCCAAAACCGGCACGGTTGATTACACCAATGGCGCGGCCTACGATTTCATTGAGTCGGGCAGCGCCACCCTCTACGCCGTCTGGGAGGCCACGGTCACCTTCGACGGCAACGGCGGCAGCGCCTGTGCGGCCGACCAGGACGGCACTGCCGATGGCGTCCCACTGACACTCAATACCTGCAGCTACACCGACCGCACCTTCATCGGTTGGAACTCTGACGAGACTGCGGCCGACGCGGGCACCGTTGAGTACACCGATGGCGACACGTATGACTTCTACACCACGGGCAGCGACACGCTTTACGCGGTGTGGGGCGCGACCGTCACCTTCAACGAGAATGGCGGCGACGCTGCAAGCTGTGCAGCAGATCAGACCGAAAGCGCCGATGGCGTCCCACTGACACTCAACAGCTGTACCTGGACTGACCGCACCTTCATCGGTTGGAACTCTGACGAGACTGCGGCCGACGCGGGCACCGTCGAGTATGCCGATGTCGCAAACTATGACTTCCTCACCACCGGCAGCGACACGCTGTATGCCGTCTGGGAGGCGACCGTCACCTTC
>CAJARA010000035.1 GCA_903944295.1 uncultured Chloroflexota bacterium | reverse complement strand
TGATATTGACCAGCTCGCCGTTGATGCGGCGCGCGGCAACCTTGAGCGAAACGGTCTCAGCGCGCGCGCAACGATCACACTCGGTTCGCTTCCACTTGCTCACGCCGCGCCGCTCGTTGTTGCCAATCTCGTCGCCGCACTACACATCCAACTTGCGCCACTCCTCGCCGCCGCCGTTGCACCTGGTGGACGACTCTTGGCGAGCGGCATCTTCGCCGCACGCGCAGATGGGACGATCGCCGCGCTGAGCGCCTCAGGACTCACCCTCGCTGAGCGTTGGGGAGAGGGCGAGTGGGTTGCGCTAGAATTGACGCATGGCTGATTGTCTCTTCTGTCGCATCATCGCCGGCGAACTGCCGAGCACGCAGCACCACGCCTCTGACCTTGTCATCGCCTTTGAAGACATTGCGCCACAGGCGCCACTCCATCTGCTGATCGTCCCGCGCGAACATATTGGTTCGGCCGCCGATCTTCGCGACACGCCGCAGCATGCGGCGCTCCTTGCGCGTATGCACGCCGTTGCGGCGGAGCTCGCCGCGGCGGCCGGTTACGCGGATCGCGGGTGGCGACTGGTGAGCAATGTGGGTGACGAGGGTGGTCAGGCGATCCAACATCTGCACTACCACCTGCTCGCCGGACGGCAGCTCACCTGGCCACCAGGATGAGTGAGGCGCCGCAGCCAAAACGTTCGCGCCGCGCGCGCGCCGTGCCGTTCTTCATCTTGATCGCTGGCTTTGCCCTCTTCACGGCGCTCTCTGGCGGACCACCACCACCTGAGCCGCAGGGGCAACCCGCATCCGCTGCGCCAACACCGCGCAGTGTTGAAGAGACGGCGCAGGCGACGGAGTATCTGAGTGCGGCGATTCGCGCCGCGGGACTTGGCGTCATCACTGGTGGTGCCGATGTGCGCCCGCCACTCCCGCCAGAGTTCAACGTCCTGCCACGCGTTGTGGTGCGCGGCGCGTCAACGAACGATCCGGTCGGGATCCCGCTGGTGGCCGTGGTCTTCCCTGACGCCGCCTCCGCCTACAGCGCGGCGGAGCGGGTGGCCGAGTACCTCGTCGCCCCCCAGACGCTCGTCTTGGTCCCCCCAGACGCTCGATTCACCCTTCGTCGCAGCGGCAGCCTCCTGATCCTCTTCCAGCGCACCCCTTCGGCAGACCCAGATCCCGCCGCAGCGGAGGCCCTCCTCGTCGTGCTCGCCACGCTCGGGGAGGAGATCCCTCTCCCTCGTTGAGTCGGCCCCAGGCTGAATCGGGTATCCTCCTCATCCCATAGGAGGTACATAAGTGGCAGAAGTTCGCATTGGTGATAACGAGTCCTTTGAGGCTGCGTTGCGCCGATTCAATAAGAAGGTCCAGCAGGCCGGCATCCTTGCCGAGTCTCGTCGCCGCGACGCGTTCGAAAACGCAGCGGAGAAGAAGAAGCGCAAGGACGCAAAGAAGAAGAAGCCGTCAGGCCCTCGCGGGATCTGATCCCTCGCGCGCCCCGTGGCGGCGCGAGCCGTCGGAGAGGAGCAGCGCATGTCGCTTCGTGAACAGCTAAGAGCCGATATGGCCGCATCAATGCGGTCGGGCGAGACGCTACGCCGCGACACTATCCGTATGGCGCTCTCTGCGCTCTCACTCGTTGAGAAGGAGCAGAAGCACGACGCCACTGATGAGGAGACACTCACCGTTCTCGTCAAGGCGGTCAAGACGCGCCGCGAATCTGTTGATGCATACGTTGCTGCGAATCGACCAGATCTTGCCGCCGCGGAAGAGGCGGAGATCGCGATCCTCGCCGTCTATCTCCCAGAGCAGCTCACCGATGCTGATGTGGATGAGCTGGTGAAGCAGGCGATCGCAGAGACCGGCGCCAGCTCCGCAAAGGAGATGGGGAAGGTGATGGGCTGGCTCGCCCCCAAGACAAAGGGTCGCGTCGACGGCAAGGTCCTCTCCGGGAAGGTCACCGCGGCGCTCGCAGCACTCGGATGAGTCGCGACGCAGGCCCGCGCGCCCGCGTCACTCGGCAGCGTCGTGGCGGAGTCAGCATCACTTCAACAGAACTCTCCGCACTTGTTGCGCGCGCACTGCGTCGCGCTGGCGCACCAGTCAACGGCGAAGCGGTGCTTACGCTCGTTGATGACGCCACAATCGCAAAGCTCAACGCAACGCATATGGGGAAGCGTGGCCCAACCGATGTGCTCAGCTTCCCGTTGATTGACCCGCGCGAATTTCCCGTGCGCACCAGCGCACGAAGCGCCAGCGCACAGCAGCGTGGCGTGGCGGCGCAGGTTCCGATCGGTGACATTGTGATCAGCGTGGATCGTGCCATTGAGCAGGCACGCGATGGGCGTGGGGGAACGGATGGGGCGACGAAGCACTCGGTCGCGGATGAGGTCCGCCTCCTCGCCGTCCACGGCGCGCTGCACCTCTGCGGCTGGGATCACGCCACCCCGGTGTCTCAGGCGGCGATGTGGCGTGAGCAGACGCTCATCTTGCGCGCGCATACTGCAGCAATGAAAAGGAGCGGCCGATGAGCGTTGATCGTCGTCTCATTGTGGGACTCGGGAACCCTGGCGAGAAGTATCGCTACACGCGACACAACATCGCCTGGCTGATCCTGGACGCCTTCGCCGATCGCGTGAAGTGGCGTGGCGGTGGGAAGGAGCGCGACGCGGCGATGGTGCATGCCGGCCGCGTGCTCGGACTCGACCTTGTTGTGGCGAAGCCAACCACTTTTATGAACGAGTCCGGGATTGCGGTGCGCAAGCTGCTCGCCGCTGATCGTGTCTCTATTGATCACCTCTTGGTGGTGGTGGACGACTTCAGCCTCCCCTTCGGCGCGCTGCGCTTCCGCGAGAGCGGCAGTGATGGTGGCCATAACGGGCTCGCTTCAATAGAGGCAGAGATGCAGACGGATCGCTATCCACGCCTTCGCGTTGGGATTGGCGATCCATCCGGGAGTGGTGGGGCGCAGCAGCATGTGCTGAATGAGTTCAGCGCCGCAGAACGCCTGCGCATCCCAGAGATCAGCGCCGCTGCAGGCGAGGCGATTGAGACCTGGGCGCGGCTCGGACTGAACAAGGCGGCGACGGCATTTAACAACTGGAAACTTGCAGAGCCTGAGGCGGGGAGCGCTTCGGATCCTGCAAACCTGCCGAAGGCGGGAGAGGTTGACGGTCCCGCTGGGAGCGACGGGATTCGCAAGACGGCGCACGGCTGGCGGAAGCCGCTCGGCAAGGGCGACCGAACCGACTCCGAACGGTGAGCGGATCGCGCGTGGCGCTCGCCGCGCTGCTCGCGCGCCTCTCGGGGAGTGAACCCTTTACAGAACTTCAGCGCACGCTGAAGAAGACGCACGCCGCATCGCTAATTCACCTTCCACATCCGGCAAAGGCGGCGCTCGTTGCCGCACTCGCTGCAGATCAGCGCGTGGTTTGGATTGCGCGCGACCCAGAGGTTGCGGAGCGCGTTGCCGACACGCTGCGCGCCTGGGTTGCAGATCCTGAGAGCATCACCCTTCTTGAGCCGCGCAGCGCCCTCCCGTATGAGCGTGGTGAGCTGGTGGTGGATGAGTCGGCCGGCCGTGTGGCGGCGCTCGCCGCATGGAGTGGCGGACTGTCGCGCATCCTCGTTACCTCACTGATCGCCGCACTGCAGAACAGCATCGATCCAGCCAGCCTCAGTGAAGGCTCACTGCTGATGCAGCCTGGTGTGCGCATGTCGCTTGATGATGCAACGCACCGTGTGGCGGCACTCGGCTACGAGCGCGTCCCACTCGTTGGTGGTCGCGGCGAGTTTGCGCGACGCGGCGGCATTCTTGACCTCTTCCCGGCGGGGGCGAGCGAGCCACTGCGTGTGGAGTGGTTCGGCGATGAGATCGAGAGCATCCGCGCCATTGATCCTGCAACACAGCGGAGCGGCGCGGCGCTCCCACGCGCGCACCTCCTCCCCGCGAGCGAGTTTCCGCTCGGCGCGGCACGAGTCGCCGCTGCGCGCACAGCGGCCGAAAAGATTGCCGCAAAAGACGGCGTGGAGCTGGCACCAGGACTGCTCGCCGATCTCGCACGCTGGGAGTCGGCCGATCAACCGGATCGTGGTGACGGGCTAGAGATCTGGGCGCCACTCATTGCGCCAACACGACCGATTGATGCGTTCGGCGACGCACTGGTGATCCTTGATGAGCCGAGCGAACTCGTCACCACGGCGGAGTCACTGGCACGCCAGAGCGCCGAACGCTTTGATGTCTTGCGCACCACGCGCATCCTGCCGCCGTTGTGGCCGGCGCCAATCCCACCACCAGCCCTCAGCATCTCCGCACTCTCTTCGAGTGGTGCTGCGCGACTCGAACTCACCTGGAGCTCTGAGGCGGGGCGCATGACCAAGAGCACGCCGAGCGATCCCTTCTCCTGGCACGACCCACTCGTCCCCGCCGGCCGCACGCGCGCCATGGGCGAGGCGGTAGAGGGGTGGCGTCGTGACGGCGCGCGTGTGGTGGTCGTCTCGGAGCAGGCGTCGCGACTCGCCGAACTGCTCGCTGAGGCTGGCGTTGCAACACCCGTGAGTGAGTCGATCCCACGCGATCCGAAACCGGGAAGCATCACGCTCCTGCACGGTGGGCTCGACGGTGGATTCCAAGGCGGCGTGGATGCGTTGACAGTGATTACCGATCGCGAACTCTTCGGCGCAACGCGTGTTCGCCGCGTGGCGGTGCACCGTCGCGGCATCACGCGAGAGGCGGCGGAGCGACTGACGCCAGGCGACCTACTGGTGCATATCGATCACGGCCTCGGGCGATTCCTGCGCATGGTGCGCCGTGGCGGCGAAGGTGACGAGCGCGACTACTTGGAGATTGAGTACGGCGGTGGGGATCGCGTCTTCGTTCCAACCGAACAGCTCGGCAGGATTGCGCGCTACACGGGCGCGGAGGATCCGGCGCTCAGCCGACTCGGTGGTGGTGAGTGGCGACGCGCGAAGGATCGCGCCAAGAGCGCAGCGGACGATCTTGCCGATGAGTTGCTGCGCATCTATGCGGCGCGCGAGCTGGCGCACCGTCCGCCGATCCAGGGCGACTCACCGTGGCTGATTGAATTCGAGGCGGCCTTCCCCTTCCGCGAGACGCCAGATCAACTCGCCGCAATTGAGGCAACCAAGGGCGACCTTGCGCGCGCACGGCCGATGGATCGCGTCATTGTGGGCGATGTTGGCTACGGGAAGACCGAGGTGGCGCTGCGCGCCGCCTTCGCCGCACTGGAGGCTGGTCGCCAGGTGGCGCTCCTCGTCCCCACCACCATCTTGGCGCTGCAGCACATCGAAACCTTCCGTCGCCGTCTTGCGGCGTATCCATTCCGACTCGAACTCCTCTCGCGCAGCATCTCGTCGGCGAAGCAGGCCGAGGTGGTGGCGGGCCTCAATGATGGGAGCGTGGACCTTGTGGTTGCCACGCATCGACTTCTATCAAAGGACGTCTCGTTTAGCCGACTCGGTCTCTTGGTCGTTGACGAAGAGCATCGCTTCGGCGTTGCGGCAAAGGAGCGGCTGAAGTCGATCCGCGCGGAGCTCGACGTGATGACGCTTACCGCTACGCCGATCCCGCGCACGCTGAACTTGGCCCTCTCCGGCATTCGCGACCTCTCCACGATTGAGACGCCACCAGAGGACCGCCACCCTGTGGCAACGCGCGTTGCGGAGGCGAGCCTTGAACTGGTGCGCGATGCGCTCGCCCGAGAGTTGGAGCGCGGCGGTCAGTCGTACTACGTCCACAATCGTGTGGAATCAATTGAAGCGGCGGCGGAACAGCTGCGCGGCCTGCTGCCTGATGCACGGATTTCCGTGGGTCACGGGCAGATGGAGGATCGCAAGCTCGAGCGCGTGATGGGGGAGTTTGTCCGCGGCGAAGTGGACATTATTGTCTGCACCACCATCATTGAGTCGGGTCTCGACATTCCGAATGCCAATACGATCGTTGTTGACCGCGCCGACAAGCTCGGCTTGGCGCAGCTCTATCAGCTGCGCGGCCGTGTTGGGCGAAGCAGTCGTCGCGCCTGGTGCTACCTCCTCTATCGCCAGGAGGATGCGCTGAGCGAGGTTGCACGGAAGCGACTGAAGGCGATCTTTGACGCGGCGCACCTTGGCGCCGGCTTCCAGTTAGCGCTCGCCGACCTGGAGATTCGCGGTGCTGGTGATCTGCTCGGCGGCGAACAGTCGGGGCACATTGCGGCGGTCGGGTTTGATCTCTACTCGCAACTCCTCGCCGAATCGGTTGAGGTGAAGCGCGCCGAGCGCGAAGGTCGTCCGCCAGTGCGCAAGCGCAGCACGGCGATCCTCGACCTTCCGGTTACAGCACATCTACCGAACAGCTATGTGGAGGATGAGGGACAGCGACTCGATCTCTATCGTCGGCTCGGCGCCGCGCAGAGCGAGACGGCGATCGCGTCAATTGCAGACGAGATGCGCGATCGATTCGGAGAGGCGCCACCACCAGCGCAGCGACTTATTGAGGTGGCGCAACTTCGCGCCGACGCGAGCGATGCGGGGATCGCGTCGATCGTGCGCGATGAGGGTCGCCTGGTAATTCGATTCGGTGACCTGCCACGCGGCGTTGCGGAGCGCGTCCTCACCGATCGACCGCGGGGGGAGCTCAGCTTCCAGCAGGGGGGACTCCGCTCTACCGTCGCGGCGAGCCCGGAGCGCACCTGGCGCCTCGCGGTGGAGATCGTGGGGGCGCTCGCCGTGGAGGCACGGCGACTGGAGGCGGCCGCCACGTCCGCCGCCCCGCTCGCGTAAACTTCCGCACGTGAACCCAGAACAGCTCGCCTCGAAGGTCCGAACGATCCCTGACTTCCCGAAGCCAGGGATTGTCTTCCGTGACATCACCACCCTGCTGCAAGACGGTGAGGCGTTCAGTGCCGCGATCGAGGCGATGATGGCGCCGATCCGCGCCCAGAAGCCGGACGTCATTGTCGGCATCGAATCCCGCGGCTTCATCTTTGGTGCGCCGATCGCCCATGCGCTCAACATCGGCTTTGTTCCAGTGCGCAAGCTCGGCAAGCTTCCTGGTGAAACGATCACCGTGGAGTACGAACTTGAATACGGGAAGAATGTCCTTGAGCTTCACCGTGACGCACTGACCCCTGGCCAGCGCGTGGTGATTGTTGACGACGTGCTCGCCACTGGCGGCACCGTTGCTGGCACCATCCGACTCGTTGAGCAGCTCGGTGCGCAGGTGGTTGGGATCAGCTTCCTCGCCGAACTCCCTGCGCTCGGCGGTCGCGCCCGTCTCCCCGACGGGATCGTCTCCGCGATCATCCCCTTCTAACTGACGATGGGCGACACGCCCGAGAAGGAGCAGGCCACTTCAGGACAGCCCGCAGACCGCCGCGACTTTCTGCGCCAGATCGCAAAGGATGGTGTGAAGTCTGCAAGCTCGCTGCTTGGCGTTGTTGGCGCCATTCGTCGCGAGGCGGGGGAGCTCGCCGATGATCTGCGGATTGAGGATCCACTCGCCGATCTCGTTGATGACGCGCCACAGCCGCAACGGCGCGCGGCGGAGGCGGCGCTCGACCTTCCGCTCGACGCAGGACTTGTGCCGCTCAACGAGGAGACTCCCGCCGCAGCATTCGCCTCACCGGTGCGCGACGATGCGCAGGGCCTGATCCTGCTCGATGTTCGTGCCCTCCCCGCGCAGATCCTTGAGCGCCGCGCCGATACGCCAGGCGCACTTGCCGCGGCACTCGCCGCAGGCGTGATGGCGCCAGGTCCAATCCGCGCACTCGCCGCAGGCCTCTCGCTCGCCGCTGAAGATGTGAGCGACGCACCAGCACGTCCGGCGCGCATCCAGGCTGCCGCCGCTGCGCTGCGCAACGCCGCAGCACTCTCCGACGCACTGCGCGACGAGGTGAGCACGCTACTCGCCGCAGCACCGGGCTCACTCGGTCAACTTGTTGCCACACGCGCCACGGGGCAGATCGTTGCGCGCGCCGCGCAAGCGGAGCGCATCGCGGCGGCACTGGCGCGATGCAACAGTAAGGGTGCAGCGGTTGCCACAGGTCCAGGACTCGGCGCAACGTTCTGGGGGGACAACGCCCCAGGACATGAGGGGCTGCGACGCGCTGGCGTTGCACGGATCTTGATTGCCGAAGGTCCGAGCGTTGACCCGCGCGGCGTGACGCGACTCGGTGGACTCGACGCGGCGGACGCGGTGCGTATCAACCTCCCAGCAGAACTGATGAGCGAGGCACAACTCACCCTCGCGATTGCGCGGGGTGAGGCGTGTGCGCTACTACTTGCGAGCGACGCGGTTGCCGCTGACGGGAGTGCTGTGGTCCTGGCTGGTGGCGTGGCACTCGCCGCCGCCGCGGCGGCGCGCAAGATCCCGATCCTGCTCGTTGCAACATCTAGCGCAGCATCGGCAGCATCGCCAGACACAGAGGCACTCGCGCGCAGGATCGCCGATGCGGAGGTAACTGAACTGCACGCCGCCGCTGGTGGGAGTGTTGCGGTACGTAGCGTTGCGGCAGGTGTCACGGTGCGCGCGCCGCGCTACGAGATCCTCGCCGCGGGCGTTGCAGAGCGCATCTAAGGACGTTATGGCTGAGCTGCCAAATGAAGTTGCGGCGACGCGAGATCGTGAGCTGGTCCGCTCGCTGATCAGCGGCGATCGCTGGATCACCGCACACGCACTCTGTGACCTTGATGACGGTGAGTTTCCGCGGACGCGCTGCTACGTGGCGCGTCGCGGCAGTGAACATATCGCCCTCGGCATGGAGTACTCCGGTTGGGCACCGCAGCCGCTCCACCTCTACGGCGAACCCGCTGGTGTTGCGGCGATCCTGATGCACGGGATCAAGCCACGCGCCGCTTGGGTCCCCACGCCGATCGGCGGCGACCCGGTCCTTGACCTTCAGTACGAGACGGAGAAGATCAATCCGATGCTGCGCATGGGCGTTGATCGCGCCGTGTTCACTCCGTATGTTGGCGAGGCGGCGGTACTCGTAGCGCCGCTCGTCCCCGCCGATGCGCCGGCACTGAATCGTCTCTATCAGCTCGGCTTCGCCGCATGGCTCCCACCGCTCGCCGTAGCGGAGGGGCTCTATCGCGGCATTCATCGCAACGGCCGACTCGTGGCGGCGGCGGGGACGCACGTGATCGGTCGTCGTGAGCGCATTGCGGTGGTGGGGAACGTCCTCACCGCGTCGGGATTCCGCGGCGCCGGCTACGCGCGCGCCACCACCTCAGCGGTGACGGCGGGACTGCTCGAGTTCTGCGACGAGGTGGTGCTCAATGTCCGCAGCGATAACAGCGCAGCGATCCACGCCTACGCGTCGCTCGGCTACAGCGTGAAGGCGGAGTTCGAAGAGCGACTCGTGATCCGTCGCAGCAGCATCTCCATGCCGCGCTTCCTGCGCCGCATCTTCGGCAGCGCCTAGCTTCACGACCGCCTAGCCGCGGCTCGGCCCGACCTCTACGATGCCCCTATGAGGAGCAGCGAATGAGCGTAAAAACGTACGCGGTGATCTTGGCGGGCGGGGGAGGGACGCGCCTCTGGCCGCTCAGCAGCCCTGAGCGCCCGAAGCCCTTCATCCCACTCGTTGGTGGGAGGACGCTCCTCGCCGCCACCGTTGACCGACTCCTTCCGCTCATCCCACTCGAAGACATCTACGTGGTGGTTGCCGCATCGCAGCTGGCGCTGGTGCGCGAATCACTCCCAGCGTTGGAGCAGAGCCACATCATCACCGAACCGATCGGTCGCAACACCGGACCCGCCGTTGCACTCGCCGCAGAACGCATTGATCG